>CAMDRY010000318.1 GCA_945906975.1 Bordetella parapertussis
CCGACGGGGTTACGACTGATACGCTCGATTCAAGTGTGAGCGCAGCAGACAATTTGCACGACGCAAGCGGTTACCGGCGTCGTGCGGTGCAGATACGCCCTTTCCGTCGAGGTGGAAACATGTGGACGAAACTGCTGTGCGCATTGATCGCTGCTCAGGTTGGAACTGCAGCATTAGCTCTGGAGAAATCCGCAAACTATCCAACAAGGCCGATACGGGTACTCGACGGCTTTGCCGCAGGCGGCGGCTCCGACTTTGTGGCCCGTGTCATGGGCCAGAAACTTACCGAAAGCCTCGGCCAGGCGATCATCGTCGACAATCGTCCCGGGGCTGGTGCCAATCTGGCTGCAGAGATCGTCGCCCGCGCGACACCCGACGGCCACACTCTGATGCTCGCCGGGTCTTCGCTTGCCACGGCACCGGCCATGTATCCAAAACTCGGTTACGATCTCCTGAGAGATTTTGAATTTGTCTCCCTCGTCGCATCGGGGGCTTTCGTGATGGTCGCGAATCCTTCGTTTCCTGCGACAACGGTCGAGGAAGTGCTTGCCGCTGCGAAAGCAAAACCGAGGTTTGTCAGTTACGGTTCCTCGGGCATTGCAGGAGGAGGGCATCTCGCGATGGAGCTTCTTCAAAGTCGCTCCAACACTAGGTTCCTGCACGTGCCATACAAGGGAGCAGGCCCCGCGGTCGCTGCGCTGCTCGCCGGCGAGGTGCCGCTGGTGGTCGGAACCACTGCGTCCGCCATGCCGATGATTAGGGCGAAGCGCGTCAATGCAATTGCTGTCACCAGCGGGAAGCGTGTCGAAGCGCTGCCGGATGTGCCGACGATCGCCGAAGCCGGCTTCAGTGGCTACTCGGTGACCGTCGACTACAGCCTGCTGGCGCCAGCCAGCACACCGGCAGCTGTCGTGAAACTGCTCAATGCCGAGATCCGCAAGATCTCGACGATGCCGGATTTCAAGGCGAAATTGGCGGTGCAGGGTTTCGAGCCCGCAGCGAGTACGTCCCAGGAGCTCAGTGCCATGATGAAGGCCCAAGTCGAGCTCTGGTTGCGGGTCATTCGCGAGGCCGGCATCAAGGCCGACTGATTACGTGTCTGATCTGCATCTTCTGACGATCGCCGAAGCCTCACGGCTGATCGCGTCGCGCAAGCTCTCCCCCGTCGAACTGACGCAGGCGTGGCTGCGCCGGGTCGAGGCGCTCGACGATCAGATCAACGCGTTCATTACGCTGACCGGCGATCTCGCGCTCGACCAGGCCCGGGGCGCCGAAGCGGAGATCGGCAAAGGAAATTATCGGGGCCCGCTGCACGGCATCGCTTTCGGTCTCAAGGATCTCTACGCAACGGCCGGCGTGCTTACCACCGGACACTCGCGAGTGCGGCAGCATCACGTGCCGACATACGATGCGGCCGCCGTTGAAAAGCTCTATGCGGCTGGCGGGGTACTGCTAGGCAAACTTGCCTCGACCGAGTTTGCCCACAGTGCGCCGACGTTCGATGCCCCCTGGCCGCCGGCGCGCAATCCGTGGAATGCGGCGCATTTCACCGGCAGTTCTTCGAGCGGATCGGGTGCTGCGGTCGCTGCGGCCTTTCTCGCCTGCGCGCTGGGCACAGATACCGGCGCGTCGGTGCGCAATCCGGCGGCGATGTGCGGCACGGTGGGGCTCAAACCTACCTATGGCCTGGTCAGTCGCTTCGGCGTCACGCCGAATTCTTATTCGTTCGACCATTGCGGCCCCCTCTGTTGGACGGTCGAGGACTGCGCGATCGTGTTAAATGCGATCGCAGGGCACGACACCCGCGATCCGGCCAGCGTAGACCGGCCGATACCTGATTACCGTGCGGCCCTCGGCTTAGACCTTCGCGGCGTGCGTATCGGCGTTATCCGGCATTTCTGGGAGCAAGATCTCAAGACCAATCCACAGCTGTGCAGGGCAATGGACGAGGCCGTTGACGTCTTAAGGCGGCTAGGCGCGGAGGTTCGCGACGCGCGCATGCGCCCGCTTCAGGACTACATGGACGTCAAGACGGTTATTGCCGAGACGGAAGTATTCGGCGTTCACCAAAAGTACCTCGCCACGCGTGCGCACGAGTACGGTCTCAACTTCCTGTCGCAAACGCTAACCGGATGCCTGTTCCAATCCGTCGAATATTTTGCAGCGCAGCGTGAGCGCAAGCGCATGCAGCTTGAGATGGAGCCGCTGTACCGGGATTACGATGTGCTGGTGACGGCGAGCGGCGGCCCTGCCCCGCGCCTTGACCAGCATTCGCCGCGTAACGCATGGGACAAGCCGAATCTGTTTACCCCGTTCAGCGTGACTGCTGGGCCCGCTCTGGCGATCTGTAACGGCTACACCACCGACGGCCTACCGCTTTCGATGCAGATTGCGGCAGCGCCCTTCGCCGAAGAAAAAGTCTTGCGGGTGGCGCATGCCTACGAAAAGGCAACCCCATGGCGCGAGCGCCGGCCGGCACTCGTGCCGGGCACGCCACGCGTCCCGGTTGTGCCGTCTTCCGCCTTTACCGGTGTCGAGATAGAGCCCGCATTGCGGGCGGAGGTCTCAACGCTGGCGCAGCGTGCCGGGCTCAATCTGACCGCGGAGCAGCTCACGCTGCTTTGCGAAGTTGCGCCGCTTGCGCGCGCGCGCGCTGACCGGGTGCGCCGGAATCACGATTGGAGCGATGACCCGGCGTTCGTATTTCGGGTGCCGACGCGGGAGTGATCGCGGTTGGGGCTGCAGGGCAAACGGGGTCGGATCACAGCCCGGCGTTTCAAACCGACGCCGAAATGTTCAAGGCTTTAGGCAATGTCGGCACCACCATCTTTCATCCGGTCAGCACCTGTAAAATGGGCCGCGCTGATGATGGCAGTGCCGTGGTCGACCCCACGCTCAAAGTGCGCGGTATCGAAGGCCGGCGCGTGATCGATGCTTCGGTCATGTCGAGCGTTACGAAAGGCAATACGAATTCGCCTACAGTGATGATTACGAAGCGGGGGAGGCGACGCTGGTTCTGGATCACGCGTGGTAAGGGATCAGCCGGCGAATTGTGCCTAATCCTACCGGGGATACTTTGGCTCGTGGCGCGAGTGGATTGTGGGTTGCTTTGCCTAGCCCGCCAACGTCACTTGTTGCAACGCTAGATATTGCGGTTGACAAGTGTAAACTATTTGTTTACAATAAAAAACGATGATTCGAACTTTTGCCAATTTCGAAACTGAGCGGTACTTTTCGATAGGAAGCTCGCGTCGGTTACCCACAGAAATTCTTAAGCGTGCCGCAATGCGACTTACACAGATCAATGAGGCGACCGTCATTGATGACCTGCGATTTCCGCCGTCCAACAGGCTTGAAGCCCTAAAGGGTGACCGTAAAGGGCGTTGGAGCATACGGATCAATGAACAATGGCGTATTTGTTTTCGTTTTGTAAACGGCGATGCTTTCGATGTCGAGATTGTCGATTACCACTAGGATAGAAACGATATGACTACCAACGGACTGCCCGCAATCCATCCAGGTGACTTTTTGAAAGAAGCCCTCGAGGAGCTTGGCCTGACACAGGCGCAATTTGCCCGCGCCATTGGAGTTTCGCCGATGCGCATATCCCACATCGTTAACGGTATGCGCCCTGTGACTGCCGAGTTGGCACTGTTGTTTGCTCGTGCATTCAGGCAGACACCGCAATACTGGTTGAATCTGCAATCAGCCTACGACCTCAAGACTGCACAGCGAACGATGGGCGCACAATTGCGCGAGGTAAGGCCGTTGGCGGCGGCCTGATTTATTCTGCTCGCTATCTTCACAAACTAAACGGGCTGCGCCCGCTATCCCGCTAGCCCCGATGTTTTTACGACGGGCAGCGTTCTCCCTAAGGCACAAGGAGCACTAATTACCATGACAAAACCGAAACTGATTTATTTCGACGCGCCCGTCAGCCGTGGCGAGGAATGCCGGCTCGCGCTGCATATCGCGGGCGTTGATTTCGAAGATATGCGCATCAAGTTTGAGACGTGGGCCGCGATGAAAGCCGGCACGCCTTATGGCGCGCTGCCGGTTCTTGAAATGCCGGGCAAACCGCCGCTGGCGCACACCAATCCGATTCTCGTGCTGATCGGTCGCCGCCACAGCCTGCATCCAGCCGACGACTTCGATGCCGCCTGCCACGAGGCGATGATGAACCACGTCGAAGATATGCGCGCGGTAGTCGGGCCGACCATCCGCATGGGCGAGGCTGAGAAGAAAACTGCACGCGAAGCCATAGTGGCGGGCTTTCTGCCGGCCTGGGCGCAGTGCGCTGAAAAGAACATCCACGGAGACGGGCCGTTTTTTGCGGGCAGCAAGCTCAACGTGGTGGACCTCAAGCTGCACATGGCGGTGCGCTGGTTCATCGGCGGCAAGGTCGATCACATACCGGCGACGATATTCGACGGCTATCCGAAGTTGATGCGTATTCACAATGCAGTGCGTGATCACGCGGGTGTGAAGGGCTGGTA
>CAMDRY010000319.1 GCA_945906975.1 Bordetella parapertussis
GCGCGCCTCGAGCACTGCGCGCGCCGGCACCGCCTGCGGGTCGGCCCACGCCAGCCAGGCCGCATCGACCTGCGGCTTGTCGCGCATGTCGGTGATAAAAATCACCACCGACAGCAGCTTCGATTTGTCGCTGCCCGCCTTGGCCAGCAGACGGTCGATGATCGCCAGCACTTCGGCGGTTTGTCCGCGCGTGTCGGCGGCGGTGTCTTCCGGGATCTGACCCGCCAGATAAAGGATGCCGGCGTGTTCAACCATGTCGGAGAGTTTGGCGTCGCACTCCCAGCGTGTGATGCGTTGGCTCATGAGGCGGCCTTTATTGGGCGGCGACAACCATGACTTCAACCAGCGTGTCGGGCGTGCCGAGGCGGGTTTCAACACAGGCGCGCGCCGGCAGATTTTTCGCGTCGGCCCACGCCAGCCAGGCTTCGTCCATCGCCGGCTTCAAGCGCATGTCGGTGATGTAAATCATGGCGCTCAGCAGTTTTGATTTGTCGCTGCCCGAGGTTTTCAGCAGCGTATCGATCTTGTGCAGAATCTCGGTGGTTTGTTCTTTCATGCCGGCGCTGCGATTGTCGGCGGTGAGGCCGGCGAGGTAAACAACACCGTTGTGGACAACGGCGCGTGACAGACGTGCATCGGATTCGTGGCGGCTGATGGTGCTCATAAGGGACTCCCTGTTGGAAAATAAATCGAGTATGACAGCTTCTGTGTGTGACGCCGGCTTAGAGCGCGGCGGTGGCGCGGATCATGACCCCGGAACCAAGGTTGCCGAGGCGCGTTTCAACCACGGCGCGGGCTGGCGTGTTGTGCGGATCGACCCACGCGATCCAGGCTTCATCCATCTCTGCCTTGTGACGCATATCGGCGAGATGAATCACCGCGCTTAACAAGCGCGACTTGTCGGCGCCGGCTTTGGCGAGCAACGCGTCGAGACTACGCAAAATCTCGGTGGTTTGTAATTTCACCGAAGCGCTGCGGTCCTTCGCCGGCTGGCCAGCCAGATGCACAACACCATTGTGTACAACTACGCGGCTGAACTGCGCATCGGGTAACAGGCGGGTGATGGCTTGCATGCGGGGCTCCGGACAGAAGAGGTGACGAAGGAAAGGGAGATTATGCCGCAGGTGACGGCGGTATTGCCGTGCAGGTGCTGTTGATGAGGGGGCGTCGTTGGGATGCGACGCGGAGAACGCACGTTGACTTCAGCGCTATCGATTCCTGGCGCACGTAAACCGGCTATCCGGATCGCGCGGCTGCATAACTGATTTCAGGCTGCCTTCAATTGCCGATGCTCCCATCCTTCGCAGGCCAGAGCGATGTAGATCGGTATGGGCTTGGCGCCGCTGTGATAGTAGAGGATCGTTCGCCGCGTGAGGCCCAGCGCCTTTGCCGCCTGCGCCGCGGACAATTGATGTCGTTGCATCCAGGCATTGAACTTTTGCGTCGGCCACGCTTTCCCCGCCTGCTCTTTGGAAAGCCGATAAAGCGCTTCAATCGGAATGGCGATATCGCCGGGCCAACTGACGCCATGTCCCCATGCGGAGACTTTGGCGCGGCCAAAAACAGTGACTTTGCGTAACGGCTCGTAACCCGGCTCGCTCAAATATTCGCGGATATCGACCTCGATCGTGCGGTCATTCGACAAGCGCACGCGCAAGTGTGTCTTGGGCAGTGCTTCGACAGCGGTAACGGTCGTCAGGGTCATAAAATATCCTGGTGTTTCGGGTTGCGCTGACACCAAAGTTTCATCGCAGTGTCTCGTTTGAACTTAAGCCAGCCTTGCACTTCTCTAAGTATTGCGGATGGCAGGGCGCCTGCAATGATGCTGCCGTCAATATGGCGATAGTTGCTCGAAATTCCGGCCCGCTTACATGCACATGTGGAATGCCATCCTCGCGCCCGAACACTTCAATTTTCCAGTTTCGGTAGCGATGCAGCGTTACCATTTTTTTAAACGGTAGTGCATATTATTCACCATTTCAATGCTTCAATGTTCTTCGGGTATCGCCGGCGTGAGCGTGAAACATCGATCGGTAAAGTAACGTGCGCACTTTGTGTTTTGATGACCGCTTATTGGCGGTTTAGGTCTTTTGTGGGATGTTCGGGGGATGGTTTGTGATGGAGCCATTCAGGAATCTACGGAGCTGTTGAACCATTGGTTTTGGTTGGTCGGGACTGTTGATGAGCGATGAAAAGAAACGAGCGCACTACCTTTAGCCTCCTCATTTTTTAACGATATTTCTATAGTAGACACATATTTGCTTTAATGGGCCTCTTCTAGAGGCCTGACGGTCTCCCCGATGTACCCATCCTTGCGAGAGTGACATGGCTGACAAGCGTTCCAACCCCGCGACCTTCTCAGTGGCGTCCTCCATCGTTGCAGCGATCGAGCGTTCCATGGGGGTGATTGAATTTAAGCCAGACGGCACCATCGTTCGCGCCAACGATCTTTTTCTGGCTATGGTGGGTTACACCCAAGCGGAGATCCAGGGCCGGCACCACCGCATCTTCGTCCAGCCGGAGGCGGCGGCCCAGCCGGCCTACCAAGACTTCTGGGCCAAGCTGTCCTCAGGACAGGTCATGCCCGGCCAATTTGAGCGCGTCACCAAGAGTGGCCGCCCTGTTTGGCTGGAAGCCACTTACAACCCGCTGTTGGATGAGCGCGGGAAGGTGGTCGGAGTGGTCAAGTTCGCCACCGACATCACCGCTCAGGTGCAGTTGAACGATAAATCCGCCGCCTTGGTCAAGGCCATTGACCAGAGCCAGGTCATGATCGAGTTCGACCTTCTGGGCAATGTGTTAAAAGCCAACCCCGTGTTCTTGCGGGTGATGGGTTACACCGCTGAAGAACTGGCCGGGAAACACCACTCCTTCTTTACCGAGCCGCAATACGCCGCCAGCGACGCCTACCGCCGCTTCTGGTCAGACCTGCGCAGCGGCAAGCCGCTTACCGGCGAATACAAGCGCCTGGGCAAAGGGGGCAAGGAAATCTGGCTGCAGGCCGCCTACAGCCCCACGGTCGGGTCTGACGGCAAGGTCACTGGTGTGGTGAAAGTCGCCTCCGACATCACCGAGACCAAGACGCTGAACATGGCCAATTCCGGCAAGATCGCCGCCATCGAACGCTCCATGGGGGTGATCGAATTCGAACCCGACGGCATGATCCTTCGCGCTAACGCCGCCTTTCTGGCTGTCATAGGCTACAGCGAAGACGAAATCAAGGGGCAGCACCATCGCTTGTTCGTCAAGCCCGAGGAGGCTGGGTCAGCAGCCTATGCCGCGTTCTGGGAGTCGCTGGCCGCCGGCAATGTCGTGCCCGGCCAGTTCGAGCGGGTCACCAAGGACGGACGCGTGGTCTGGTTGGAGGCCACCTACAACCCGATCCTCGACCTGAACGGCCGCACGGTGCGGGTGGTGAAGTTCGCCACCGACATCACCGACAAGTTCGAGGCGGCCCAGCAGGTGGCCGAGAACGCCCGCGAACTGCAAGTGGCGCTGCAGCAGGCCCGCGAGGCCGAGCGCATGCGGGATGAACTCGACCGCACCCTGCAGGAGGTGTCCACACCGGTCACGCCGATCTGGGACGAGATCCTGCTGCTGCCCCTGGTGGGCGTGGTGGACTCCAGCCGAACGAACGACGTCATGCGCAAGGCGCTCACCCGTATCAACGAGACCCGTGCCAAGGTCTTCATCCTGGACATCAGCGGCGTTCCGACCGTGGACAGTGCCGTGGCCAACCAGTTGATCAAGATCACGAAGGCCACCCGGCTGATGGGCTGCGAAACGATCATATCTGGCCTGTCGCCGGCCATCGCGTACGCCATGGTAGAACTGGGCGTTGAAGTGGGCGAGGTGCGCACCACCGCTACTTTGCACGATGCCTTCAGGATCTCGCTGCAGCAGGTGGGTGCTCTGGCTCAATTGGGCCTGAAAAACAGTGGTAACGCGCGGGGCAGCGACCGCCTCGGCGCTTGATCCACCCCTTTGCCCTGGCATCGCGTCTGCCGAATCGAACGGCGACGCGACGCAGAGGCTGCGCGAACAGCCCCCGACCATCTCGATGGCTCAGCTATTTGACTTGCTGATCGCCCCACCGCCGCCCGCCTTGTCCGACATGATCATGAACAAAATGGGGGCGGTATAAATTCAAATTTCGGCTGGAAAAGTTAATCAGACCTCAATGGCGCACGCCGCACGCTATCTCATCGGGTGCTGCGCCAGCTTGGCTTCAAGCATACGGTGCAGACATGTATCGCGTTACCACATCATCGCGATTTGCTTGTCCCGTTAGGTTCGATTGAGTCTCGCCACTTTGATGTTCAGTTTGAGTGCCGGCGCAGCGCCAACAGTGTGCAATCATCAGCCAATTCGTGGGTGGTTGTGAATTGTGCGACATCTAAACGAATTCTTTGCAGAATGTCATCCAGTGGCAGGTTCGAGTGCGCCGCAAGAATGTTCGTCAGCCGGGGTTCGGA
>CAMDRY010000320.1 GCA_945906975.1 Bordetella parapertussis
ATGCCGAAAATGAAGCGGCCCTTGGCGAGATGGTCGAACATGGCTGCGTGCGAGGCGACCAGAGTGGGGTGGGTATGCGACAGGTTGGAGGTGCCGGTACCAAGCAAAATGGTTTTAGTTTCGCTGATCAGTGTGGCCAGGAAAATAAAGCTGTTGGTGACGTTCTCGGCGCTGTCCGTGAGGTGCTCGCCGACAAAGGCGTCGTGAAAACCCAGCTTGTCGGCAAGGATGATGGCCTCGCGGTCTTCCTGCAGCGTCGCCAGCGGATCGCGGCTGAACGGGTGCAGGGGCATGGTGAAATAGCCGAGTCGCATGGTGCAGTCCTTGATTGCGGTTTTAGGTATCGGTTTGCGCGGCAGTTTATTGCGGCTCTATGCCTGCGGTCTTGACCTACTGGCTCTAGCTAGCCCTGCGCATGCACCAGGCTGGCAGCGCAAAAAAGAACGGCAAATGCGGTCAAGGCCAGGTGGTTTAGATGACGGTGCATGGGATCCTCCGGCGAAGTGTTTTTTTGTGGCCGAGAGCATAGCACCGGAGGGCCTTATTTCGCCGTATCCTGCGCCTGATTTGGCGTGATTACCGGGTGTCGGTTTTGGTGTCGAATTATTGCGGGAAATTGCCTGGGAACGCCCTATAGACGCGGCTTTCCAGCCTTTTTCTGGAAATGGCGTCGCGATTCCGATCGGATGCCCGTGTAAATAGTTGCGAAAGTGCTTGACCGCTTGACCTTAGCTGCGTACAAGAGAGAGGCTGGATTTTCTCAAGTCGTGATCGCTGGTCCGTTGTAACCGCTTTGTCGGTGCCTTCTAGGTCGTCGTTTCTCTTCTCTTGAATCTCTCGCGTTGTTACATCGGGCGTTTTGCCCAATTTCATTTTTCAGGAAGAACAGATACATGGCTACCGGTACAGTTAAGTGGTTCAATGATGCCAAAGGTTTTGGCTTTATCACCCCCGAAGATGGCAGCAAAGACCTTTTTGCCCACTTCTCGTCCATCAGTGGCGACGGGTTCAAATCTCTCAAAGAAGGCCAGAAGGTCTCCTTCGAAGTAACCGCCGGCCCCAAGGGTGACCAGGCCGTGGCCATCAAGGCGCTCGACTGAGCGTTTTGCATGTGCGTTAAGAAAGCCCGGGAAACCGGGCTTTTTTTTGCGGTTTTTCCAAAGCAGCCAGATTTGACCTGAATCAAAATGCCGTATCCACCGCGCGCTAAGGTTTGTTCATGGCGGGGGCACGACGCTGTTTCGATAGTCTTTCGACGGTGTTTCGACGGTATTTCGATATTAGCGCTCCGCTTTGCCGGTACCGGACAGGAGAACGCTCATGGTCATCAAGGCAGTCCAGAATGAACCGATACGCGATATCGCCCACCTTGGCAGGGTCGAATTGCTCACGCCCAAGGCAGACAAAAGCCTTTGGTATTTTCGTGATGTGTTGGGCATGGAGATTGCCCACGTGCAGGGCCAGTCGGTCTACCTGCGTGGCTATGGCGATTACGCTGCCAGCACGCTTAAACTCACCGAGTCACCCGGTGCCGGCGTGGGCTGCATTTCGTGGCGCGCGGCAAGCCCGCAGGCGCTGCAACGCCGCGCTGCTGCGATAGAGGCGAGTGGATTGGGCTTGGGCTGGAGCGAGAGTGATTTTGGCCGCGGACCGGCTTACCGCTTTCGCGACCCCGATGGGCACCTGATGGAGGTTTATTTCGAGCAGAGTCGCTATTTCGCGCCGACGCACCTGCGTTCCACGCTCAAAAACATGCCGATGAAATACACCGGCCGAGGCGTCGGTGTAAGGCGGCCGGATCATCTGGCCTTGCTGGCAAAAGATGTCGCGGCCAACCGGCGCTTTTTGCAGCAACAACTTGGGCTGACCTTGCGCGAGCAGGTGCGCTACGACAACGGCAAGGTGGAAATCGGCTCTTGGCTGGGCTCGTCGCAGGTGCATCACGAGGTCGCCTACGTCAAGGATGTGAAAGGGGGCAACGGCCGTCTGCATCATTTCTCGCTCTGGGTGGATAACCGCGAAGAGGTTCTGCGCGCCGCCAGTATTCTTTCCGAGCATGGGATTTTTATCGAGGCAGGTCCGGCGATGCACAACAACTCGCAGGGGTTTTATCTTTATTCCTATGAGCCGGGCGGGAACCGCATCGAGATTTATTCGGGCAGTTTTCTTGTTTTCGCACCCGATTTCGAGCCGGTCACATGGAACGAAGAGGAACGCGGTACCGGCGTTTTCTGGGGAGGCGCATTGCCGGAGAGTTTCCTCAATTACGCCACACCTGATATTGCGGCTGCCATGCCGGTTAAGGTCAGAAAGGTACCGGTGTTCGATCCGCATTAGAAATAGTTCTTGTCCTGCAACCGGGATGCAGGGGGGCTGACCCTGCTGCGTATCCCTCGTATTGGTTTCAATCAACTTGCTTGCAACGGCGCCTCATCCATTAATGCAATCTGTTCCCGCAGTTCCAGGATACGGTCCTGCCAGTAGCGGTGCGTGTTGAACCAGGGAAAGGCGGCAGGGAAGGCCGGGTCGTGCCAGCGCCGTGCCAGCCAGGCTGAGTAGTGGATGAGGCGCAGGGTGCGCAGTGCTTCGACGAGGTGCAGTTCTCGCGGGTCAAATTCGTGGAACGCTTCGTATCCGGCCAGCACATCGCTTAGCTGTGTGCTCATGCTGGCGCGGTTACCAGAGAGCAGCATCCAAAGGTCTTGCACCGAAGGCCCCATGCGCGCATCGTCAAAGTCGACAACATGCGGCCCGTCAGCGGTCCAGAGCACGTTGCCGGCGTGGCAGTCGCCGTGCAGACGAAGGTAACGCAGGTCTCCGGCGCGCTCGTAGCAGTTTTCCACGCCCGCCAGCGCAAGGTCGACTGCGCTGGTCCAGGCTTCTTCGAGGTCCTCAGGAATGAAATGCTGGTCGAGCAGCCAGTCACGTGGTTCGTCTCCAAATGACTCGATATCCAGATCCGGACGTTCCTCGAAGGAGCTCAGTGCGCCCACAGCATGGATACGGCCGATAAAGCGCCCCATCCATTCCAGAGTTTCTCGGTCTTCGAGTTCTGGGGCGCGCCCGCCGCGCCGCGGATAGACGGCAAAGCGAAAGCCACCGAAGGTATTGAGTGTAAGACCGTTGATTTTTGTCGCCGCGACAACCGGCAGCTCACGTTCGGCAAGCTCCTGCACAAACGTATGTTCCTCGGCGATTTGCGCGTCGCTCCAGCGACCTGGCCGGTAGAATTTTGCGACCACCGAATCCACAGGCGAGCTGCCTTCTTCGAGGTAGATCTGATAGACACGGTTTTCGTAGCTATTGAGGGCGAGTAGTCGCCCGTCGCCATGCAGGCCGACGCTCTGGAGTGCGTCGAGCACGGTATCGGGCGTCAGGCCCGCATACGGGGCTGGGGTCTCTTTTTCCATGCGTGCATTGTACTTGGGTGGCTATGGCTTTTCCTTGCGCAATGGCGCGGATCGTGGCTCGCCAGGATGTTTGTCATGAGTTTTTGGCTGCTATCAAATCGACGTGATGGCGTAAAATATCGGCGCATAAGAACAAGATGGATAAAAGGGCGGAGAGATGAGGGTTCGTTCGGCGCAGAGTGTCTTTTCTGCCATGCCAATCGCGATACTGCTGTGTTGTGCCGCCTGGGCTTCGGCTGCGGCAGCGCAGGTGTGGCCGTCCAAACCAGTGCGGCTGATCGTGCCGTTTGCGCCGGGAGGTTCAGCCGATACCTTAGGCCGGTTGGTGGCGCAAAAACTCAGCGAAAGTCTCAAGCAGACGTTTGTCGTCGAGAACCGGGGCGGCGCGGGCGGCGTGATTGGTTCGGAGTTGGTGGCGAAAGCGCCGGCGGACGGTTACACGCTGTTGGTGTCCGGTGTGGCTTCGCATTGCATTGCGCCAGCCTTGTCGAAAGAATTTCCGTTTGATCCTTTGCGCGATTTCACCCATATCGCCTTGTTCGGGGGGCCGCCGGGTGTGTTGGTGGTTCATCCTGGGGTCGCGGCGAAAGACCTCAGGGAATTTGTCGCGCTACTCAAGGCGCAGCCCGGGAGAATCAGTTACGGTTCGCCCGGTAACGGCACGCAGGGGCATTTGCTCGCAGAGCAGTTGAAGCAAGTCGCGGGCATCGAGATGACACATGTGCCCTACAAAGGCGCCGGACCGGCTGTTGCGGACATGATTGCCGGGCATGTTTCGGCTGGATCGACGACGCTTTCGACCGCGGCCACGCAAATCCGCGCCGGTAAATTGCGCGCACTGGCGGTCAGTTCCAGCCGCCGCTTGGCCGATTTTCCGGATGTGCCGACCTATGCCGAATTGGGTTACCCGGAACTGACGGCAACGATCTGGTTCTCTCTTTCCGGGCCTGCGGGCGTGCCGCGCGATATCGTCAACCGGCTTAACAGCGAGGTGCGTCGCATTTTGCAGCAAGCGGATGTGCGCGAACGGCTTCGGCCTGAGGGGGTGGAG
>CAMDRY010000321.1 GCA_945906975.1 Bordetella parapertussis
ATCACGCCGTGGGTCTCGACCACGCTGGTGGTGCCGAAGGCGTTGTACACCGCCATGGAGCGCCGCAGCGCGGGCAATCGGTGCTCGTTCGCAAACGCCGGTGCCACCCGCATCAAGGTCATCTCGACGAGGGAAATTTGCGTCCATTCATAAAAGATGCCGTTCGGCTCGCCGTTGGCCAGGTCGCGATCCATATGGATGCCGCCCCAGGGCGGCAGGGTTTCCCGCCCTATGCCCGCCAGTTGCAGCGCGCGGCTGTTTGCAATCGATACCAGCGGAAAGCCGCCGAGACCGCGCCAATAGCCGAGAATCGGTTTGATGTAGACAGGGTTCTCGGGCGCGGCCTTGTCCAGTTCCTGACGCGTCGGATAACGCGCCTCCTTCAGGCATTCGGCACCATCGCGGTAGTAAGGCGGTGTGCCGATCGGCATGGTGACGATCCACGCGCCTGGCTTGGCATGCCTTGCCAGTTCTGCAATGCGGTCCTGAACATCGGCGATAGAGCGGCAGCCGGTGAGCGAGGGAAAAATGTTCTTCAGGCCCTCGTTGTCCATGTGCGCATGGCCATCAATGAGACCGGGAATCACGGTGCGGCCACCCAGATCGATGCGCGTGGCGCCCTTTCCCGCCAGAGCAGTCATCTCGGCATTGTTGCCCGCCGCGAGCACCTTGCCATCGGCCACCACCATGGCCTCGACGATGCGCGATGCGCTGTCCGCGGTCAGTATCTTGCCGCCGGCAAGCAACAGATCCGGCGTGGCCTCACTCGGGTGCGAATCGGTATGCATTGTCGCCACGTTTAGATGCCTTTGACCCGGTTCTGCATCGCTCAATTCATTTTTATATCGGCGTCGCGAATGAGCTTGGAATATTTCTCCAGGTCGAAGCGCATGCTGGCGCCCAACTGTTCCGCGTTGCTGTACGCGGGTTCCAGGCCGAGTCCGGCGAGTGCCTTGCGTATTTCCTGCATCTCGAGCACTGCGGCAGTCTCATTTGAAATTTTGCCAGCGATATTGCCGGGCAGTCCGGCGGGCCCGATCAAGGCAAACCACACCCCGGATTCGAAATTCGCGTACCCAGATCCGGCAACCGTCGGCAGCGACAGATTGACAGCGGGTTTCAGGCCTGTGGTGGCGATCGCCCGCACCTTGTTGCTGGCGACATGCGGCAGAGCGGAAACCGGATTGTCGAACATGACCTGAAGCCTCCCGCCGAGAAGGTCATTGGTCGCCGCGCCGGCGCTCTTGTAATGCACAATCAGAACGTTGATTCCCGCGGTGCGTTGGAACAACTCCGCGGTCAAGTGGGACCCGGTGCCCCCGCCTGCGGAACCGAAGGCCAGTTTGCCGGGATTCGATTTTGCGTAGGCGACCAATTCGCCCACATTATTCACAGGCAGGGACGGGTGGGTGATCAGCAAAAGCGGATAGTAGGAAACCCGGGCGATCGGCGTGAAATCGCGGATCGGGTCATACGGCAGATTGTTGAACAGCGCCCCGTTGTAGACGTGGCTGCTCGCCGCCAGATTCAGGGTGTAGCCATCAGGGGCACTCTTGGCAATGAAGGCCGAGCCGATGGTGCCACCCGCCCCAATGCGATTGTCGACAACCACAGGCTGGCCCCACGCCGCTTGGAACTTTTCGCCAAGCAGCCGGGCGACCACGTCCGTGGGGCCGCCGGGGGCAAAGCTGACCACGAGCCTAATCGGTTTCAAGGGCCAGGTTTGCGCGGTCGAACTGGCTGCAAACAACACCATGCAGGCGGCTACAAAAGTCTTAAGTGGTTCATGCAAATTCATATTTCTGGATCCTCGACTTCAAAGAGACAAAGTTCGAGTCTAACGGCAGGAACTTAACTATTGATTGTAATGGATTCATACATCCAGCGTTATGGAGCCGGCGCGATGACTTTCACCGAGGCTTCCTTTGATTGATAATGTTTGTCGCGAAATTACGCCAAATGTTCCCCGTCGCAGCGCCAGCAGGCGGTGAACTGCGCTTCCAGCGTTTCACTGCATTTTGGGCAAACCCAGCTGAAAGGTTGCGATAGCATCAACGCCGGGCGACCCTGCAGGAAATCGCGCAAAAAGCGGCAAGCCTCCTCGTAACGCGCATCATCGTTGATCCACACTCCGCAGACATCGAGCGGCAATTCGCCTAAGCCGCCTGAGAGGAATTCGCCGCGAACCATAGTGTGAATGCCGCAGGATTCAAGATAGCCGCGAATGAGGTGGGCTTCGGCAGGTTGACGGGCGGGGTAGAGCAGTTTCATGGCGCCGAATCGCGAGTCGATTTCTTTTTCAGGATTCCTGATCTTCGGGGTCGGTAGACGTCTTCTTTCCAGTCAGCCAATTGACCTCGCCTTGCCTGAAAAGCGTGGTCCAGTCCTGTTCGATTGGAAGCAGTCCGTCGCGCGCTAGCAGGCCCTCATAGCGCATGGCGCTGACATAGCCGGGATCGCCGGCAAATTCGCCTTTTGCCGAGGCAAGCAGCAGCCGGCGAAAGTGTGCGATGGCCACGTCACCCGGGCCCAGATTCTCGCGCGTGCGATCGACAATCGCCCCCATGCTTTCCTGAACGGCAAAATCCTGCACGCTGGTGCCGCGGATACCCGAGAATGATTTGCCTGCAAGCATCGCCGCGCGGTCCTGGCCCCATTTGGTGCCGGCATCGAGGCGCAGGCATCCTGACTCGTCGATATCGCGTCCGGGCACGAGGCCCGACCACTCCAGTGATGCGGTCCGGTCGAGTTTGCAGTTACGCGATGCCCTGATGAAGACGAAGTGCGTGTGGGTTTCATCCAACGGAACGAAAATCTGCATGTCCAGCTTGTTGGTCGATGCGGGGATATTGACAAAACCTGGAAAGCCAAACGCCGTCACCCTCACATAGACCGTGGTGTCCGGATTGTTGATTGGCGTTCGCAGTGCAGCGTAGGCAAAGCCGCAACCCGTGTTCTGGACCCGCAATCGCGGTCGTTTGTCGATAGACGGCCGCAGTACCTGGTAGCCGGCATCCTTCATTACCTGGGTGCTTGCCCGGGTGGCTGCTTCACTGACAATCTGGTCGGAGTGCAGATGCGAGGAATGTGACGAATCGATCGCCCCCTCGAGCGACTGCGTCCAGTTCACGCGAGCGATGACATCCGCGATTACCACCTGATCTTCGGGCAGATTCATCCAGGGAAAATTCGGAAACGGCGCGCGCTGCGACTCGTCTTCGCAAACATTCATCCAGATGAGGCCGCCTGCTTCGCGGACCGCAGGCGCGCGAACCTTGATATTGCGGCGGGTTCCCGACTCGGTTTCATTGGGCGTCTCTGCGACCTTGCCATCGCGTCCGACCAGCCAGCCGTGATAGATGCAGCGCAGGCCACCGGGTTCCACTCGTGCCAACGCCATTGAAGCCTGACGGTGCGGGCAGGCTTCCTCCAGTGCGATAAGAGTGCTGCCTTCCCGGGCGACGACAAAATTTTCCCCAAGCAGTCGAATCTTGCTGGTGTGGCCATGATCGAGTTGGTGCGATTGCAGTACCGGGTACCAGAATCTCGCCAGCGGTTCATGCAGGGGTGTTCCCGGACTCACGCCGGTGATGGTGAGGTTGTCTTGATGGCTGAACAATGCGAAGACTCCTGATTTGATTCGCGTATTGATTCGTATCCCCGATGACCGCTTGCCGCTTAAGCGGTCATGTCGAGAAAGCCGGTTTCAGTCGTCGGCGCGCGCGCCCACGGCCTTTACCACGCCGCCCCAGCGTTCTCGCTCCTGGCGCATGAACACGGCCATTTCGGCCGGCGTGCCGGTGCCGGGTTCGAATCCCATATCGGCAATCCGTTTCGCAAAGTCGGGTTGTTTTGGCATTTCTGCGATTGCCGCGGCAACTTTTTCTGCAATTGCCTGATTGGTTGCGGGCGGTGCGACCATGCCCCACCAGGTGGCTGACAGGAATCCAGGCAGGGTTTCCGCCACCACCGCCGTATTGGGAAGCATCGGGTTTCTCTTTTCGCTGGCAACGGCAAGCAATTTGAGTTTGCCGGCGCGGATATAGGGGAGGGCGGAACTCAGCTGCCCCCATAGCATGTCGACTTGCCCGCCAACAAGACCCGCGAGCGCGGGACCCGTTCCGTTGTAAGGCACATGCACGATCTTCACGCCTGCCATCGACTTGAACAATTCCGCGGTGAGATGGCCAGGGTTGCCGACCCCGGGCGAGGAATAGTTGAGACGATCGGGGTTTGCCCTGGCATGCGCGATGAGTTGCTGCACGTTGTCCGCAGGTACCTTGGGATGCACTATCAAAACACTGTGCGCCGTGGCAATGACCGCCACTGGCGTGAAAGTGTCGGGATCGAAGTTGAGCTTGGCGTAGAGACTCTTGTTGATCACGAGCGGCGCTTGCGCGGTAACCAGCAGCGAATAACCGTCCGCGGCAGCGCGCCAGGC
>CAMDRY010000322.1 GCA_945906975.1 Bordetella parapertussis
TGTTCGGCGCCGGGGGAATGCTTGCCGCCCTGATCGGACCGATGCTGGTATTCATCACGGGAATAGCCGCGCCACTTGCCTGGATTCTCCCGCCGGACGCGCTGGGCTATACGAACATGACGGCATTCGCGAAAAGCGCCGGTGGGAAGGCATTCATCTTCGCGGTGTTGACGCTTTTCATCTGGCACGCGGCGCACCGGATCTACCACACGCTGCACGATCTTGGCATACGCGCGAATGTCGCGTCGAAGATAATTTGTTATGGAATCTCGTTAATTTTTACTGTGATTGCCATTTCCACTTTGAGTTTCATCGGGTTTTAAACTTTTTATGAAATATTTTACGGTAAGCGCCGGCCAACACTCGACTTTCCGGTTCGCCCCGCAATTTGACCGCCACGGACCTATACGGTGATAACGATCTTCTGGTAAAGACCGCCAAACGAAGTCTCCTTGCTGATCGCTGCCGGCTTGAAACCCTCCGGAAACCAGGTCGCTATCTCCGCCCGCCAAAGATCCAGGGCAAACGGCTCAAGCCAGGCCAACACCGGCGCAAACAAATACCGAAGCGGGTGATGCCACCACGGCCGGTGATAGTCGACGATAACCAGCCTGCCTCCGGGCTTCAATACCCGCAAGGCCTCGCCGAGCGTCTTTGCCCTTACCGCCGCAGGCTGCTCGTGCAGGAGAAAAAACAGCACCGCCTGATCGTAAATGCCATCGTCGAACCGGAGATCGGTGGAGTCGCACTGCACCGTCCGAACCGGAGCGGCGGGAGGTAGCTTGCCGCGCAGATTGTGTAGTTGTATGGGCAGCACATCGACGACATCGAGCGACCCAGCACTGGCGATACGCCGCGCCAGGCGTGTGGTGAAATCACCGTACACGCAAGCAATCTGCAAGGTACGGCCATGGAGAGTCTGCCCCAGGGCATCCAGCGCCTCATCGCGCAGGCGCTCGAAGTTGCCCCAGAGAATCAGATTCACCAGCCACTGGCGCTCAAACAACGCCACCGCCCTGGGATGAACGTAGGCCCACCAGTAGGTCTTCTCCAGATAGGCGGGAATTTGCGGCCAGGCCACATCAAGTTGTTCGGCGGTGCCTTGTTCGCTGGGAGGTGTCATGAAAGCGAATGTCGCTGCAATGCCGCAGGCGCTGGTTGAGCCAAATCAAACAGAGTCGCAATAACAATATTCCCAGCCTCGGTGCCAGCGCCCAATTGATCACCGAAACGAACCATGCCCAACCGCGGACAGCGCGAGCGCGGACAGTGCCGCTTATTGACTTAAGTCAAATGCACTTGCGGCCGCGCCTGTCACCCTACGCGCGAACACGGGAGGTCAACATGGAAAAACCCAATGCAGCACGTATCGCAATAGTCCTAGGCGCCGCGGTTTTACTCGTGGTTGCTTGCGCGACCCAGTTGACCACCTCGGAACTCAAGCCCGAACCCCTGGCCCGCATAGAGATGGGCGTGGGTCACTTGAACCGCGACGGCAAGGCCTTCCATTACTGGGATAAGGAAAAGGAGATACCTGGCGTATGCGCGCGTTGCCATTCGGCTGTGGGCGTTCCGGAATACCTTCGCGCTGGAAAAACCGCGCCTGCCCCGCACGTCAAGAACGGCTATGCCTGCACCAATTGCCATTCAGATATGCTCACCTACGAGCGCCACAAGGTCGACCGTGTGACATTCGCCAGCGGCTTGACGGTAGACAGCGGCAATAACAATTCCAATCTGTGCATGACCTGCCATCAGGGCCGCGAATCCACCGCCAGCGTCAACAAGGCTATTGCCGGGCAGGGACTCGACACGGTAAATCCCAAGCTGACTTTCGTGCATGTTCATTACTTCCCGGCCGGCGCGACGATATTCGGCACCCAGGCCAAGGTCGGCTATGAATACGCCGGCAAGATCTATGCCGGGCGCTTCGGCCATGTCGAGGGCATGAATACCTGCACCAATTGCCACGACCCGCACTCCGGCGTGACACGTGCGGACAAATGTGGCACCTGCCATCAAGGTGTCAAGACTCTCGCCGACACCAAAGGTATCCGCATGAACTCCTCTGGAGACTGGGACGGCAATGGCCGCGTCGAAGGAATCGCGCGCGAAATCGACAATCTGAAAACAGAGCTCTATGCCGCGATCCAACAGTACGCGCGCGCCGTCGGCGGCGCGGCGATCGCCTTTACCCCAGACGGTTTCCCCTATTGGCACACGGACACTAACGGAAACGGCACGGTCGACGCGGATGAATTCCGCCCTGCCAACGCCTATAGGGGCTACACACCGCGCCTGATACAGGCGATATACAACTACAGCTTTGTGCTGCGCGACCCCGGGGCCGCGTATCACAACGGCAGTTACGCCGCGCAACTTTTATACGATTCACTGGAAAGTCTCGCGGCAAGCGGCAAGATCGAAGCCAGCGTGAAGGGCAAGACGCGCGCCGCGCGTTAATCAGGGAATCAAACATGACACATGAGCCGCCGCTGCACCGTCACTATCTCCACTACTCGGAGCTGCCCGACAGCATCCGCGTGCTCTACACGGCGGCGATGCTTATCCTCGGGATGGGCTATCTCTTCGGCGGAATTTATCTGTTTCACACCTACGCAGGCAAAGACGGTGATCGCGGAAGCTTGTCCAGCGAAGACCTGGTCATCGCCTATTCAGGAAGCGGCAAAGGTTCGCGCCTGGAATCGGCGCTCAGCGGCAGCATGACTTCCATGCTGCCCAATGAGGAGCGCGACGCAATCGTCGCCTGGGTGCGCAAAGGCGCCAGCGAAGCGGAGTATGTAAAAAGCATCAAACCGGTGATAGACAAGCGCTGCCTCGCCTGCCACAACAGCGGCAACCCGCACCTGACCAATCTCGCCAGCATCGACAATATGAAAAAGATTCTGGATCGCGATACGGGAACCGACATATTTACCCTGGTCCGTGTATCGCACATTCATCTATTTGGCGTGACCTTCATATTCTTTCTCATGGGCCTGATATTCGGTCACGCTTACGTGAGGCCGGTGTGGCTCAAGTGCACCATCATGGCGCTGCCCTTCGCCTGCATCGCTACGGACATAACATCGTGGTACATGGTGAAACTGTTTCATCCGTTCGCGTGGTTGACCATGGCGGCCGGCGGCCTGATGGCTCTATGCTTCACCGCCATGTGGGTGATTGCCATGTATCAGCTATGGTTCTCGAGAACACCGCCGGAGGTGCTTCTGCGACAAGGCGCCAGCACCACCCTGGTAGGGTGACGCGCGCCTGGCGCCCCTCAGCGTGGCGGCGACAGCATCCAGGCGACCATGGTTTTGAGTTCGTCGTCCGTGACCTCATGACTGACCGGCGCCATCGGCATGCTTCCCCAAACGCCTTTTGAACCTTTTCGCAGCCTTGCAATCACCGTGGCCTGCGCACCGGAGACGTCCTGGTACTTCTTCGCCATATCGCGCACCGAGGGTCCCATGGATTTCTCCTCGATCTTGTGACAGACGAGGCACATTTTTCTCTCGGACAGAGCGCGTGCAGCATCGGCATTAGTTTGCGCAAGTGCTGCAGACGCCATAGCGACCAGGCCAAGGGAGACAAAACAATTTCGGATCAGTTTCATGCTGGTCTCTCCAATCATTTATGCAAGCTTTCCATTGCCATCAAATAACCGCGACAAACGTCAATCCTTGAGCACCCTCAATGACACATTAAAACCGGCACGGTCATCGAATCGAAGATGGTTCGTGTCGCGCCGCCCAGCAGTCGCTCCTTGGTGCGTGAATGCCCATAAGCACCCATGACGATCAGGTCCGCGCTCAGATCGGCGGCGCGTGACAAGATCGCGCTTCCCACATCGCCCACCAGGCTGCCCTGCCGCGATACCGTGGCGTTGACGCCATGGCGTGCGAGAAACAAGGTGATATCGGCTCCCGGTTCCTCGCCATGGGCGTCTTGCCCAATGCGGGCATCGAACACCGTCACCTGAACTTTCTTGGCCCGTTTCAGCAGCGGCAACGCTCCGGTTACCGCCCGCATTGCCTGCGGCGAGGCATCCCAGGCAAGCAAGACGCGCTCGCCCAAGATATCGAACTTGCCGATATATGGAACCATGAGTAGCGGTTTGGACAATTTCAGAATCAACTCCTCCACAAATCGCGCGGTAACGCGGCTATCGATTTTCGCATCGGAATCGTGTTGACCCGCGACAACCAGGTCCGCATAGCGTGCGCTCAACATTACCGCGTCCAAGGGGCCTGCCGAGTCCTCCCGCCATTCGCTGCTTACCTCAGGATATTGCCTTACGGTGGTCTCAAATGCCGCGCGCGCCTCGGTTCTGGCAGCATTTAACTGTTGTTCGCCGGCCTCGACCAATGCGGAACTCCATTCCGCACCGGCG
>CAMDRY010000323.1 GCA_945906975.1 Bordetella parapertussis
TTAGGCTGAACCGAGGGTGGCGCCGCGCGGTCCGGCCAGCATGTTGATCTGGCGGTCATGGAAGGCGCGCACACCGGGCCGGTGGGCGATGCTGATGATTGCCGATTGCGGCAGTCGCTCCCGCAATAGCGCGTACATCGCGTTTTCAAGATGCTCATCGAGCGATGCGGTCGCCTCGTCAAGGAACAGCCAGTCGGGTCGGTGGAGCAGGGCGCGCGCGATGGCGAGGCGTTGTTGTTCCCCCGGACTCAACTGCATGGCCCAGCCCTGGCGCTCGTCAAGGCGCGGTGCCAAGGCTTTCAGCGCGCAAGCGTGCAATGCCGCGGCGATGTCGGTGTCGGTGAATTGCCCGGCCGCCGCCGGGTAGGACACGGCGTCACGCAGACTGCCCATCGGGATGTAAGGTCGCTGCGGCAGGAATAGCAATCGCGCGTCCTTGGGCACGCCGATACGCCCGCTGCCATAGGGCCAGATGCCGGCGATGGCGCGAAACAAGGTGCTTTTGCCGCTTCCCGAGGGGCCGCTCAGCAGCACCCGCTCGCCCGGGAGGAACTGGAATGCCGCGTCGTTGAGGATGCACCTGCCTTGGCTTCCGTTTTTGCCCGGCACAGAAAGGGTCAGCGTCCGGGCATGGATGCCTGGCGCGGCATCGGCCAGCACCGCGAGGCCGCTCGTTTGCGTGGCCTCGGTTGTCGCGGAATTTAGCGCGATATGGAAGCTCAAAAGCCGGTCGACACTGGCGCGCCAGTTGGCGAGTGTGCTGTAGCTTGAGACGAACCACGACAAGGCCCCCTGCACCTGACCGAAGGCCGAGGCGATTTGCATCAACCCACCCAGGGGCATGCTGCCCGAAAGATAGCGCGGCGCGGCGACGATGAACGGGAATATGACCGCGATCTGGCCGTAGGTGGAGGTAAAGCCGGTGAGGCGCTTGGTGTAGCGCATCAGTTCCCACCAGTTGGTGCGTATGTGCTCGAAGCGGCGCAGCAGACCGTCCCTTTCCGCCGCCTCACCGCGATACATGGCGACGCCCTCGGCATTCTCGCGCAGGCGCACCAGGTTAAAGCGAAAGTCCGCCTCGAACCGTTCTTGCTGGAAGTTGAGTCCGATCAGCGGACGACCGACATAGTGCGTGATGACGCTGCCGGCGAGCGCATAGAGAACCGCCGCCCACACCATATAGCCCGGAACGGTGATTTCGCTTGACCCGAGCATGAATGAAATCGGCCCTGATATCGACCAGAGGATGGAGACAAAGGTGACCAGCGTCACCACCGATGAGAGCAAGCCGAAGGCGAGCGCCAGGGTGCCGCTGGTAAAGAGTCTGAGATCCTCGGCGATGCGCTGGTCCGGGTTGTCGGTGCCCCTGGTATCGAGTTCGATGCGATAGAAAACCTGGTTGCTCATCCAGCTTGAGGTGTACTCGCGCGTTAGCCAGGTGCGCCAGCGCATTTCGAGCATTTGGGTCAGGTAGAGCTTATAGATGGCGCCGGCAATGAATAGCACGGCGAGAAAGGCGAAGTACAGGATCAGGTCGCGAAAATCCGCGGCATTCTTTTGCTCCAGGGCGTTATAGAACTCGCGGTTCCAGTCGTTGAAAAGCACGTCAAGGAAAACCAGGCCCAGCGTCATCGCGACGATGGCGATGAGCAGCGTCCAGGCGCTGCCGCGTTCCTCTGAGCGCCAGTAGGGGCTGGCGAGTTGCCAGACCCGTGCCGGCAGGTGTTTGGCCGAAATATGCAGATGCTGGGTCATGCCGGTGGCCTCTCCTTGGTTCGCGAGTCTGGCGCCTGGCGCCGGACTTTGGCAGGGGACGTGTTGCGGTATTGGTTCTTTCGACCGGGCTAGTGTTCGCCGTTGCGGCCTTTGGCCGGCGTGTTGAGCAGTTTGCGGACCTCCTCAATCACCTCGCTGGCGGTGAGGCCGATGGGGCCGGTGCCTTTGCTGGCGAGGGCATCGGCGGCGGCGCCGTGCACGTGCACGGCCAGCAGCAGGGCGGACTCGGCGCTGTAGCCTTGTGCGAGCAAGCTGCCGGCCAGGCCGGCGAGCACATCGCCCATTCCTGCGCTGGCCATACCGGGATTGCCCGAAGTGTTGATCCACCACTTTCCAGCGGGTGTGGCGATGACGCTGCCGTTACCCTTGAGCACCACATGCGCGTGTGTGCGCTCGGCCAGGCGTAGCGCCGCCCCAACGCGGTCTGCCTGGATGTCGGCGGTATCGGTTTGCAGCAGGCGGGCGGCCTCGGCCGGATGCGGCGTCAGCAGGGTGGGATACTTCCGCTTGGCCAGGGCCATTTGCAGCGGCCTCTGCGCGGCGATGAGATTGAGCGCGTCTGCGTCCAGCGTCAAGGGGATCTCCAGCGTGAGAGCGCGCTTGAGCGCCTTGCTTGCGGCGTCGCGTATTCCGAGGCCGGGGCCGGCGACGAGCGCGGACAGCCCGCTGTCTTCGAGCAAGGCCGTTGGAGTGCGCAACATCAGCTCCGGTTGGGCATAGTCGACGCTGGGTGCCTGGTCCGTCAGCAGGCCCAGCAGCACTTTTCCCGCGCCCGCTTTGAGCGCGGCGCGTCCCGCGAGTAGCGCGGCCCCGACCATGCCGCTGCAGCCCCCCAGTACTCCCAGGCTGCCGGCCCTGCCTTTGTGAAAGTTACGTGGCCGCGTTTGCAGCAGGCCAAGCACACCCGCATCGAGCAGGTGCCCCTGCGCGGATAAAATCGTCGCGGCATCCAATCCGAGGCTGGCAACGCGCAGGCTGCCGCACAGGTCGGGACCGTCCAGGGTCAGCAGTCCGGGTTTTAGTGCGAGAAAGGTGATGGTGTGCGTCGCCCTGATCACGCTCCCGAGTGCACGGCCGGTATCGGCGTCAAGCCCGCTCGGGCAGTCTAGGGCCAGTATGCGGCTGCCTTGATGGCCAAGCGTATTGGCGGTATTGACTAGGTCGGCGTGAATGCCAGAGAGCGGACGCGTCAGGCCGATACCAAAAAGTCCGTCGATGACCAGGCAAAATTGTGTTTCGGACGGAATAGTGTCGCTCAGGCCGCCCCCTGCGCCCTGCCACTTTGCTAATGCCGCACGGGCATCTGGCGGCAGTTTGTCGCGCTCACCGGCAAACACCACGCAGACGCGGTAGAACCAGCTTTTCAGGTGGACGGCGGCCTCGAAGGCGTCGCCTCCGTTGTTGCCCGGCCCGGCCAGTATCAGCACATCCTTGCCTGTTGCCAATTCGCGCGCGAGTTCGGCAGCGGCGAGTCCGGCCCGTGCCATCAGCGGCGTTGTCGATGGGGCGGCCTGCTCCAGGGCGCGGATACCGGTCGATTGATAAAGAGGCAGTAAAATGGGATTGATCATGCAGGGTCAGGGTCGCTTCGAAACCGTTCCATGATAACGCGGGGACGGGCCTTTCGCTCCTTGCCATCGCTAGCTGTGATCTTTGGCAACATGGGCTACAACGTCGGCCGCCTTTGTTACGGGGGTATCGGCGACCGGCCTGGTCGGTTTGGACGGAGCAAACGCTGTCAGGTGATGGTGGGGAGGTTCTTTGATTGATGAACGAGCAGACCGGCGACGCAAGGCACGGTCGGCCAAATGAGGAGAAGAAAATCATGAGTGTGCTGTCAAAATGGTTTGGTTTGTTGCTGCCGGCCCTGTTTGCCGTCGCGTCCGCCTCGCTGGCTCTGGCGCAGGACTATCCGAACAAGCCGATCAAACTCATCGTCGGCTTCGCCGCGGGCGGTCCGACCGATGTGATTGCGCGCGTGATGGCGCAGGACATGAGCTTGTCGCTGGGGCAGTCGGTGATTGTCGAGAACAGACCCGGTGCCAACGCCATTATTGCAACCGAGGCGGTTGCACGCGCGGCGCCCGATGGCTACACCATATTGTTTTCGTCCCTTTCGCTGCTGGTCAATCCGCTGCTCGTCGACAGCAAAGCCAAGTATGACCCGTTCCGCGACTTTGCCCCCATCGGCAACGCCGCGCTGCTGCCGATGATCGTGGTCACGGCGCCAGGGTCACCGTACAACTCCATGAGGGAGTTGGTCGCCCTCGCCAAGTCCAAATCTGGCGAGGTGAGTTACGGCACATCGGGCATTGGCGGTTCTTCCCATCTTGCCGGGGCGATGTTGGAGAACATGAGCAGCACGAAAATGATCAACGTGCCGTTCAAGGGTAATGGTCCTGCGCTGGCCGAAGTGATGGCGGGCAGGGTTAATTTCATGTTTTATCCCGTCGTCGGTATCGCCGATCAGATCGCCGGTAAAAAGCTCAAGGCGTTGGCGCTGGGTATGGTCAAACCGAGCGCCGATTTCCCCGGTGTTCCGACCATGACGGACGCCGGCTTTGCCGGGCTGGAAGCCACCGCCCCCTGGGTGGGCATGCTCGCGCCGGCCGGGACTCC
>CAMDRY010000324.1 GCA_945906975.1 Bordetella parapertussis
AGGCCCGGGCACCACCCGGAAAGCAGAGACAGGAAAATCACCTTTGCCTTTGATGGTGAGGACGTAATCATTGTTAATCTTAAGGACTATCAATGAGGTAAATAGGGTCAGTGTCACTTTTCCATCGTCGGAACCTGCTACCCAGCCAATTCAACGTTTCGGTCGTCCTCGCTTCAGTGCTTGAACGGAACAAGCCAACGCCCGCTCAATTTCATCCTTGAATCGCTCGCCGCCCAGGGGCCGGCCACGATTGGACATGATTGCTCATCAGCACGCAGGCGTAAATACGGCAAGCCTATTTCTTTGCGCCCTCGCCCAGGCATTCAACGTGAAAAAGGTTGTCTGCGGCTGCAAAGAAGGTCGCCTGGCGATTATTCCCCCTTTGGATAAGGTGCTGCGGCACAGCCCTCAGATTGAGTCGCGCTCGTCTTGGCATTGGTGTGCGTGCCATTCATGGGCGGTGTCTCCACACTCAACGCTCAGTAAGCTAAAAAATTACACTGACCCTATTTATCTCTATTCACTGACCCTATTTATTCACTATTTATTCAGCGTCAAGCCTTTCGCAGAAACGCCTGGAACTCGTCCGGCGGCAACGGTCGGCTGAACAGATAGTCTTGACCCATTCGCCATAGAGCAGCACGCGCTTCTGGTGGCAGCTGGGGCAAAAGTAGCGCGTCTTGCACGAGTAGGCGAGCAAGTACTCGTGTCGGCAGGCATCGCAGTAAATGTGCGCGAAGCCCTCGCGCGGATCGCCGCAGGTGAGGTTGTGAACAATCATAGGGGACGTACCACTGTGACCACCCAGCCCGACTATTTCCTCGCCAGAAATGTATCCGGCTCGATACACGCCTGCTTGCGAATTGCGCGCAGCGTGCCTTCGGGTATGTTGCCCGGGTGATTCGGTATGGTGGTGTACGGGTTGACCGCAGTATGGAAATACGAGCCCGGCCACTTCAATTTGGCCCATTTAATCCCGACGTGATTGGGCCCGCGCTGGAGGACGAGGCGGCGGCGATACACGCCGGGTTCTGGGCTGCTTGAGCGCGTAGCTCTGATTCAGCCTGGAAAGGCAATAGGCTGGAAACGCGCTCTAGACGGCTATTTCCAACATATCCGAATTTGGAAATTCAAGCCCAGCCCAAATAATCCGGCTGTCCCCTGTTTTCGTTTTTTACTGAGGCTTGATGCCAGCCGCCTTGATCACCGGCAACCACTTGTCGTACTCCGCCTTGTGGTACGCGCCGAAGAAAGCGGGCGTCAACTGCTCTGGCGGCGGAATCACCTGGCCGAGGTCACTGAATTTCTTGCGCAACTCGGGATTGTTCAGCGCAGAGACAACGGCCGCATTCAACTTCGCTATCACGTCCCGCGGCGTCCCTTTGGGGGCCCACAATCCGTTCCATGACGACAGGTAGAAACCAGGCATTCCGGTCTCGTCGACCGTCGGGACATCGGGCGCCTGCGCAAGCCGGTTCTTGTCCAGCACCGCAAATACCTTGACCTTGCCACCGGCAAGATGGGGCAGAAACAGCGTGGTCTGATTGATCACTATGTCGATCTGTCCGCCCACGAGATCCTGTAGCGCGGGGGCGCCGCCTTTGTAGTGCACAATTTGCGCATTCGACCCGACGAGATTCTGGAACATCACGGCCGCCACGTGTGGCGAGGTTCCGATCCCCGACGTCCCAATCGAAGCGCGGTCCTGGTTGGCCTTCAGCCATGTAACGAGCTCCCTGAGATCTTTTGCGGGAACCGCGGCCTTGGTTCCGATGAACAGCGGCGTCGCAGGAAGCAGGATCACCGGCTCGAAATCATTCAGTACGTCATAGTTCAGGTTGTACATTGCACCGTTAACCACGCCGGTATTCCAGGCCCCAAGGCCCACCGTGTACCCGTCAGGTGCCGCCCGTGCCACCCGCCCCATACCAATGCTGCCGCCAGCGCCCGCCACGTTCTCCACCACCACCGGCTGACCCAGCGCAGTACGCATCGCATCACTGAGCAGCCGCGCAACGACGTCGCTCGGCCCGCCGGGCGCGAACGGGACCACCATCGTCACGTGCCGGGAGGGGAAACCCTGCGCCATTGCCAGCGAAGAAGCCAACAGCAACAACGCCGAAAACAGAATGAGAATGCGCTTGATCATGACGACTCCTTGATGTGTCAAGCCGTGGCCGGGGGACGCTGGGGATAGACGCGGCGGAAGTAGGTGAGCATGTCTTCTCCGCAAACCACCGGGCCGAACTCACCCGCAGCCTGGTCTACAAGCGGACTGACCACCGTGGCCGCGCCCGGGTACACGAAGAATGCAATCGAATACCTGTCCTTGCCGAATCGATTGATCACCCGGTGCTCCGTCGAAGGGAACCTTCCGTTGGTCCACCGCTGAAGCAGGTTGGCGATATTGATTACGAACGTCCCGTCGATGGGTGGAACACCGACCCATTCGCCCCGCTTGTTCAGTACCTCCAGCCCACCCTGGGAATCCTGCCATAGGATGGTGAAGCTGCCACCATCGCAGTGCCCACCAACCCCGATCAAGTCCGATTCGTCGATAATTTCCTGCGGGGGATAGTGGTTCAGCTTCAACACGCTCATGGGGTCCCGGTGCCAGGCATCAAACCGGTCGGGCCCCAGGCCGAGCGCCATGGAAAATCCGCGCAAAAGGGGCGCCGCAAGCGCTTCCATGGCCTTGAAGTATTCGAGCATCGCGGGTCGCAACGCGGGCAACTGGACGGGCCACTGGTTGGGCCCGTGCATCTGAAAGGAATCCTTGGGCCGGTCATGCATCACCATGAAGCCCTCTTGCAGGTTCTTTCCTTTATCGCCCTCGTCTCCGCTGTATTCCAGGGGAAGGTAACCGCGGAACTGGGGTGAGCGCTCCACCGAAACGCCCATTTTCGCCGCAGTCGTCAGGGAAAAGAATGAACCCGACTGCGCGTACAAGCTGTCCAGTAAAGCCTTCTGGACCCCATGGTTCCTGATGTACATGAAACCGACGTCCGTGCAGGCTCGGGCTATCTCGTCCACGACGCCGGAAACGTCAGCCCCCGGCGCCATCAAAGGCGCCACGTCCACTACCGGAATCTCCGAAAAATGGAGTACCCGTGAGGCGGGCAATATCATTTGAATCTCCTGGGGACTTTAACGCTGAGGCAAACCGATTCAAGCATATCCCCACGCATTTAACAACAACAGCGCAACTGCGCCCGGCAATCTCAGCTGCACAGGTCCATCGACTTGTCGAGTTTGGCCCGGATATACGCATCGGCCAGCACCGGTGCATGGCGCGGCGGGTTCTCGATGACTTGTTGCTCGACGCTGCGCTGCATTCGGCCAGAGGTGCGCAACTCCAGCGCATGGCGCTTGGCGCATTGCCACAGCGCGCTTGCGCGCGGCGAACGCGTGCGATAGATCCCGCCCCCGGGTGAGCTTGTACCCGGGCGGCACGCAGATCGGATCTGGCTTCCCATAGAGCCGACAACGCGCGAGTGCGCCAAGCGGTACGCAGCAGGCAGCCCGCCAGAACGTATATCAGCACTATGTCAACAGGCCGGTACCGGTCAACGTTAAATACCGGATGGGGGGGGTATAAATAGGGTCAGTGTCACTTTTCCATCGTCGGAACCTGCTGCCCGGACAACTCAACTCGTTTCGGTCGTCCTCGCTTCGGTGGTCGAACTGAACAAGCCAATGCCCGCTCAATTTCATCCTTGAATCGCTCGCCGCACGCGGCCTTGCCGCCTCGGTCGAGCGCCTCGACAAGCGCATTCTCGAGTTGCGCGCGGCGCAGGCACGCGCTGCCGAATCCGGCCAGATCGAAGCCATGCTGACCCTGCGCAACACGCTCGCGGCGCGCGGCATGACCGAGGCCGTGGATAAACTGGACCGGCGCATCGCATCGCTGCGCGCGCGCCGCGCCAAACCCGATTTAGATGCGCCCGAGGAAGCCGTGTTGCGCATCACCGCAACACGGCCGGCTGCGGCGCCGGCCAAACCCTAGCCGGCATCAGGCAGGGACGCGCTCCGGCCAGACCACGCGACCGCCGGCAATGGTGATGTCCGGCCTCAGCGCGGGCAACCGCGCCGCCGGCATCGCCAGCGGGTTTTGCGGCAGCACGATCAGGTCGGCGAGCCGGCCCGGCTCGAGGGTCCCGCGGCGCCCCTCATCACCGCACAGCCATGCGCCGTGCACCGTGGCGCAGCGCAGCGCGGCTTCGCGGCTGACCCGTTGATCGGGCGCAATCACGGCGCCGCTGGCGCGGTCGATGCGCTCGGTCGCATGCCAGATGCAGGGCCACAGCGTGATCGGCACGTTGTCGGTGGCGAGCGCCACCGGCACAGCGGCGGCCAGCAGCGATGCGATCGGGCAGATTTCATTTTCACGCGCG
>CAMDRY010000325.1 GCA_945906975.1 Bordetella parapertussis
TTTATCTCGCCACCAGCGACGACGTACAAGGCCTCATTGCTCAGGGCCGAACCATCCAGGAGACCCTCGAGATTGCGCGCGATGTGGCTAAAAAGCTGATCGAAGCGCGTTCGGGTCCGGCGGCATCCGGCCTGGCGCCGGCACGCGAATCGTTCGACTATCAACTGGTCGTGGCGACCTGATGGGGCGGCTCGCGGGTTTCAGCTACCGTGAGATCGTAAAACGCCTCAAGGAACTTGGCCTGCAATTTCACCGCCAGGCGGCCGGCAGCCATGAAATCTGGTTCAACCCTGCGGCCGATCGTTACACCACCATACCGAATCACCCGGGTGACATGCCCGAAGGCACGCTGCGCGCAATTCTTAAGCAGGCGGGCATTGAGCCGGAAGCATTCCTGACAAGGAAGTAGCCAGATTCGGTGGAGACCGTACCCTCAGGCATTAATCGGCTGGAAAGCCTTGTTTGACGCGGGTTTCCAGCCTATGGTAGGTCTGAAGCCGTGGCGATCCCGGGGTTTAACTTAGCCCGGATCAGCGTTATCTTCCTCGGCCAGTGGCGAGTCGCTCAAGCGCGCTTTTTGCAGCCAGATGATCCATGCCGCCCAGGCAAGCGCGGCCAGCATCATGGCCTTGCCGACAAACCCGAAAAACAGGCCGATGCCGCGCGATTTTTTCAGCAGGTTGAGGTCGCCGAAAATGTTTTGCCAGTCGTGACCGTCTTTTTCCGCGCCGGTGCCGCCGCCAAGGAGCGCCAGTTTGGGATCGTAGGCGTCGTACATATAGACGCCCATGTCGATCACGGAAAAACCGAGCAGCCAAAAAAACAGCGCGGCGCCGAAGGGGTCGCGTCGCTTGATCAGCAGCGACAGGCACAACACGATGGGCATCAGGTGCTGACCGAGTGTGCCGCCGAGGATCATGATGAATTCGCCGAACCAGCGGAAGAGGGCGTAATGGCCGGCTTCGTGAAAGGGCAGCAAGACCATATGCAAAAAGCTGCTGCCGATCTCGCCGTCGGGGATGTCGGTGCCGCGCCAGATCCACAGCGTCCACAGGCTGAATACCGCGAGGGCGGCGATGCGACCCAGCCAGTTCGTCTTTGATACTTCATCGGGAACGTGAAATAGCAGGGCGCTGATGCGCTCCGTGACGGTGGGTTCATTGGCGCCGGTTGTTGTGGCGATGGAACCAGCGCTGCGTGGTCTGGAAGCCGGTTGCGGCACGGCGCTGAACTTCTCCAGTATCAACCCGCAGGCGGGGCAGGCCGCCGGCGCCGCCTGGTTCGCGGGCAGCGGCGCATGGCCGCACTTGGGGCAGGCGGGGTAGTTCATGCGTGGATCATACTGGTTCTGTCATTACGAATGCAGCGCAATCTGTCATTGCGAGCGCAGCGAAGCAATCTCATCGCGCCCGTGGCTTTGGCCGCAATTCCGCTAGATTGCCGCGTCGGCTTCGCCTCCTCGCAATGACGGCGCAACGATGTTCAGGCCGCTGCGGGCAGCAGTTTTTTCGCGCGCAGAACCAGCGCGCCGATGATGGCGATGTTGAGCGCGTTCCAGACGAGGCCGTTGACGAAGGCCGCCTTGTAAGAGCCCGTCCAGTCAAAAATCGCGCCCGACAGCCAGCCTCCGAGGGCCATGCCGCCCAGCGTGGCCATCAGCACGGTGCCGACGCGCGCGCCGACATCGGCGGCGGGGAAATACTCGCGCACGATCAGCGGGTAGGCCGGGATGATGCCGCCCTGTGACAGGCCGAACAGGGCCGACACGACATAGAGCGAGGCAAGCCCATCGGTGGGCAGGTAGAGCAGCAGCACGAGCGCTTGCAGGATCGAGCCGGCCAGCAGTGTGCGCAAGCCGCCGATGTGGTCGGAAATCCAGCCGCAGATGAGGCGGCTGGCGATGCCGCAAACGAGCATCAGCGACAGCATTTCGGCACCGCGTGCCGGGCCGAAACCCAGGTCGGCGCAGTAGGCGACGATATGCACCTGCGGCATGCCCATGGCGACGCAGCACGCGACGCCTGCCACCGACAGCAGCATGAACAGGGCGCGGGGCGACATGCCCAGCGGACGCTCGCTCGCCGGCGCCTTGCCCGCCACGGGTGGCGCAACGTCAAGCAGCGGCGGCCGCCGGGCCAGCATAAGCGACAAGGGCAGCATCAGCACAAAGCAGGTGATGCCGACGCCGATATAGGTCTGGCGCCAGCCCACGCTTTGCACAAAGTGCTGTACTACCGGCGGCCACACCGTACCAGACAGGAACATGCCGCTGGTGCAAATGGCGAGGGCAATGCCGCGGCGCCGTGAAAACCACAGCGAGGTGTCCGCCACCAGCGGCGCGAACGACGCCGAGGCGCCGAGCAGGCCGAGGAACAGGCCAGAGGCGAGGCTGAACATCAGCAACGAGGGCGCGAGGCCCGCGGCGATGAATCCGACGCCAAGCCCGACCGCACCGACGAGCACCGTGACCATCACGCCGCAGCGGTCGGTCAGGCGTCCCATCAGCACGCCACCGACGCCAAAGCCGGCCATGGTCAGGGTGTAGGGCAGGGAGGCATCGGCGCGTGCCACGCCGAACTCCGCCTGCACCGTCGGCAACACCACCATGACGATGTACATGCCGGCGCAACCGAGGGTCATCATCGCCAGCGACGCGGCGAGGCGGCACCAGGCGTAGGCTGATTCGATGTCGGCCGCGGTGCCGCGGGTAATCACCACCGGTTTGTTCAGGAACGCGGCTGACGAGGGCCGAGGGGCAGCGCCGCTTCGGGCAGGATGTCGTGCGCGTTCACGGTCATCGCCACCATGGCGTAGTAGCCGGCGATGGCCGTGAGTTCGACCATGCCGGCGGCGCCCAGCAGCGCCAGTGCGCGTTCGTAAGTCGTCGCGTTGACGGTGTGATTTTCGTGCAACTCGGTGCAGTAGGCGTAGACAGCCGCCTCCTCCTCGTTGGCAAACTCCGGAATGCGGTTGTCGCGAAGGGCGTCGATGAGCGCCTGCGCCAGTCCGCCCTTTAGCGCAGGGGCGACGTGGGTGTGCCAGACAAACTGCGCCGTCCAGTGGCGCGCGGTGACGAGGATGGCTAGCTCGGACAGGCGCAGCGGCAATGAGGTGCCGTTACGCAGCAGGTCGCCCATGGCGCGCCATTTGTCGGCGAGGTCCGGGTTGTGCAGGATGGCGCGTGTCGGCCCGCGTATCGGGCCGTTGGGGCCGCCCGAGGCCTTGTCGTAGGCGAGGCGTTGCGCCGCGCTCATGTCATCGTTGGGAAACAGCGGGATGCGTGGCATGGGTCAATCCTTCGTCCGGTTCAGGCGCTTGTCTTGGCGCTGATGGGCGCGCGTGGCAGGCGGCGCTCGCCCGGTTCGAGCACAAAGCTATGCTCGAGCGCGTACCACGGGCCTTGCACATCGGCGGCCGGTGGCGCGTCTTCGCGCAACCTGTAGTGACCGATGAGCGCCTTGGTCACGCCGAACTGGCTGTCAGTATCGAGGTAGGGGTCATCGTTGCTGTAGACCTGTGAGGCGATGGTCTTGAAGCCTTGCTTGTCGACCAGAAAGTGCAGGTGGGCCGGGCGCATGTTGTGACGCTTTTGCGCATTGAGCAGCACCCCGGTCGGGCCGGTGACGGGTACAGGATAACCTGCGGGCTTGACGCTCCTGAAGCTGAACTCGCCCTTGGCATCGGTGGTGAATTTGCCGCGCAGGTTCATCTCCGCCTGGGTCGTATCCTGGTTTTCGTACAGGCCCACGGTGGACGAATGCCACACGTCCACATCAACGCCGGCGAGCGGCTTGCCCGCGGCATCGCGCACCCAGCCCTTGAAAAACAGCGCCGGGCCGGGCGTGGGCGAGCGCAGCAGCGTGCCGCCGTTTTCGGTGCGCGGTGAGTTTTCGCGCCAGAACGGGCCGAGGTTGTTGGCCTGCGTTTCGCGCGTGCCCTTGGCGCCGTTGTTCAGCAGGCAGATCAGGTTGGAGATGCCCAGGGCCCCGGCCATCAGCATCGCCTCGTTGTGGCTGGGTGAGGTCTTTTGGCCGATGGCGTTAATGAAGCCCACCGCCTGCTCAAACTCGCGTTCGGTCATTTTTATTTCACGCACGAAGCCGTGCAGATGGCGCACCAGGGATTCGAGAATCTCTTTGGTGCGCGCATCGGGGGTGCGGTGCATTTCGGCCAGCACGGCGGCGGTGACGTCTTGCTGCTTTTCAATGATCATGATGGGTTCCCGTGTTGTAAGCGGCAATTGGCACCGGCGCTATGCTACCTGCACCAGGGGTCGTGCGCCATCGCCCGTCAGGATCCCATGAACAGCTTTACGCCTATCAGTGAGACCGCCGGTACGTAAGTGATGATGACGAGTGCAATAAGATAAAGCCCGACAAAAGGGATGATGCC
>CAMDRY010000326.1 GCA_945906975.1 Bordetella parapertussis
GTCACGAGTGTTATTTTTCGCTTGGCCATTTTTTCGGGCGCCTTGTGTTCATGTCAGTCCCATCCGATTCCCGTGTCGACGCAGGTCGGGAGCAATGCCGGCTCAGGCAACGACATCAGTCGAACGCAGCGGCTTAATTTTTGCGATCGTTTTTTTCAGGGCTTTTTCGGATGCGGCGAGGGCATACTGGGCCTGCACGTGCAGCCACGACTCCGCGCTGCCGCCGAGCGCAGCAGCAAGGCGCACCGCCATATCGGCGCTGATGCCATTCTTGCCATTGAGAACGTTGGAGAGCGTTACGCGCGTCACCCCGATGCGCTTTGCGAATGCGGTCACCGTAATGCCGGTACCGGTAAATACGCCATCCCTCAATACTTCACCCGGGTGAGGCGGGTTGTACATGCGCGTCATCTTCGCTCCTTGCTAGTGGTAATCCTGATAGTCGACCAGCACCGCATCGCCCGCTTCGATGACAAAAGTCATGCGCCAGTTTCCATTGACCCATACGGACCAGCGACCGGTGGTCAGCCGGTGCAGCTTCCACCCGGGCATGGCCATGTCATCCGGCGTCTTGGCGCCATCGAGCTTGGCCAGTTGCAGGCGCAGGCGCGTCGCATGAGCGGGCTGTATGCCGGCCTTGCTACCTGTATTGAAAAACTTTTCAAGCCCTTTGTGCCTGAAGGTACGAATCATGCGAGAAGTGTATATAGCATATTGACAGTTGTCAAAATATAGCCAGTTAACGGGGTGGCGTGGGGGGCAGTAATCTCGCCAAAGAATTAGAAAAATTAGGGTCAGTGTCACAATTCCCAAGATCAGCAGCCTGTGAGTAGATAAAAGTTACACTGAGTCCATATCTACCCGCAGCCCGAGTGCACCAGGCCCTCAAACTCCGCCCGGTTCGGCGACTCAGGCTTTAGCTGTTTTGCCTTGACGAGATTGTCGAGGTTTGGGGAGGTCATCGTCGCTGCCGATGAGGAATAACCTGGGCTGGCCGAGTACGTGGGTGGTGAAGGCGTTGCCGTTGGCGATTTTTCAGTTCTTGCGGCGTGAGGATGGTGGGGTTTCACCTTGCGGGCAAGCTGTTGCTCGGTTTCGCTCGCCACGGCAAATGGTCAGGCTCACTGAGCCGTTCGGTCTTCTCGTGTCGCCGCCGGCCCGCTAGGGTTCACGAACTTCGAGATCACGACAGATTTTTCTGGCGAGAAAGTCGTTGATCTCGCGGTGGCGCGGGATTGCCGTGGCCTTTTGTGTTGCCCGGTTCACGAATATCGAGTGCTTGCCACCTTCGCGGAGTAAATCGCAGCCGCATTGCCGAAGATGACGAAGCAGGTCGTCGCGCTTCATGCCGCCGGAAGCAGCATTCTTTCGCGGATCACTACTTTCCCCTGCATTGCCTCTTCTGCCAGGGTCCGGTTGGCCTCAAGAACCAGCTCAACCGCCTCGGTGAGGTTGGCCCTTGCTTCGTCCAGTGTGGCGCCTTGCGTGTTGGCGCCGGGAAGTTCTTCGACGAAACCGATATAGCCTTCGGGGACTTTTTCGAATACTGCGGTCAGATGCATGACACCCCCACTACCTATTCAGGAAGTCACAGTGTAGCTTGGACAAATTTTCTGTTTTCCAACGAGCGGATGGCGGCTGTTCACAACGGCTGATCTTGTGTGAAAAATACTGCATTAACGCATACCGATGGCTGGAAACCCCCGCCAGTCGCGGCTTTCCAGCCTATTACCCTTACGCGCCCAGCTTTTTCTCAAGTGCCAGCAGGTCACGCTTGCGTTCGCCGGTTTTTCTGGCCGGTACCCCGAAGTAACTGGTGAAGGGCGCGAGGTCGCGCGCAATCAGCGCCAGGCTGCTGGCGGCCGCGCCTTCGCCGACGGTCACGCCGGGAAGGATGACGCAGCCGGCGCCGATGATGGCGTGGCGGCCTATGCTGACGGCACCGTGCTGGACGTGGCGAAAGCGCTCGGGCACGGTGGGATTGGTCATGAACTCCCCGGAGTAGTCGTCGCTGGAGGAGTAGACCGACACACGCGATGACAGGCCGGAAAAATCACCGAGGCTGATCGCCTCCTTGCCGATGAGGCTGCTGAAACAGCCGATATGCACGTGTTTGCCGATGTGTATGCCGCCGCTGCCGGCCGAGAGTATGCAAAAGTCGTCGATGCGCACATGGTTGCCGATGCTGATGTTCGCGGCGTTGTAAATGCGCGCCGCGTCGCTGATGAGGACGTCCTCACCCAGGCCGGCAAAGCCCATTGATTCCAATTGCGCCCTGGCAAGAAAAGCCATGTCGTCGAATCCTAGTCCGGGGTCGCGGCGTGACACCAGTCGCGCCACAGCCCCTGGTAAATGTCTTCCAGTTCCCGCGCCACCCGCGCCGGGTCGGCGAAGGGCGCGGCGAGGAATTTATCGCGCAGGCCGGCACGCACTTGCGCCAGTGCCGGCAGGTCACCGGCACAACGGCTGGCAATATTGACATACTCATCCGCGGAATGCGCGATGAATTCGGGCAGTCCGGCGCTTTGCATGATCATCGCACCGCAGCGGCCAAGCGCGTTGTCCCCGGCCAGGGTAATCACCGGTACACCCATCCATAGTGAATGAAACGTGGTGGTGCCGCCGGTGCAGGGGAAGGGATCGAGCAGCAGGTCGCACTCCTGCAGGCAGCTGAAAAAACCGGCGAGGCTCTGCCGGCCGCGAATGCTGACGCGACCGGGCGCAACGCCGCCTTCGGCAAAAAATGCCAGCAGCGGGCCGCACACCGCGGGCTGCTCGCCATGTTCGAGCACCATGATCAAGCGTGAACCGGCGACCTCGAGCAGAATGCGACGCCACTGCGCGAACACGGCCGCGTTGAGCTTGCGCCGCGCATTGAGCGAGCCAAACGTCAGGGTGAGGGCCCCGTTTGTGAGGGCCGGCAGCGGGTTGGGCGGCGGCGCGCTAGGTTCCGGCGCGAAGCAAACGCAGCTCGCGCTCGTCCTTACCAGCGCCTCGGTCTGCACATGCTCGGTCATGCCCGGCGGGTCGAGCATGGCGTCGCTGATGCGATAACCGATCTGCGGCAGGCCGGTCGAACCGAGATAGCCCATGTAGGTTGCCTGCACTGGCGCCACTTGCTGCGCGAATACGCCCAGCCGGTTGCCGACGGTGTGCCCGGACAGGTCGACCAGTATGTCTATGCCGTCGGCTTCGATCGCGGCGGCGGCCTGTTTGTCATCCATGCTGCTGATGTCTTTCCACACCGGCACCAGCGACTGCAGGCGGCGCGACACGGCATCGGCCGCCGGCCAGTTGTAATAACAATGAATCTTTACCCGCCCAGGGTCGTGTTTGGCAAACAGGGCTTCGAGGAAATAGGCGCTGGAGTGGCCGCGAAAATCGGCCGAGACATAGCCGATATTGAGGATTTTTTCTGCATCACGCGGGTTGCGATGCCTGCGCGGTACCGCAGGCAATGGGTAAGCTTGCGCCCAATGCCGGCGCGCGTCTAGCGCCGCACCGGCAGGGGCAAGGGGTGACTGGTCGAGCAGGCAAATGAGGCTGGTGTGCGCTTGTTCAAAGTTAGGTGTCGTGGCAATGGCGGCGCGGTGAAGCTTTTCGGCTTCTTCGTGCTCGCCCAGTTCGTCACGAAGCAGCGCGAGGTTGTAAATGGGCTCGACACGCCCGGGAGCAAGCTGCATTGCCGCTGTGCCGGCGGCAATCGCACCGGCCACATCCCCGGCCGCCTTGAGCAGCACAGCCAGGTTGGTCTGCAGCGAGAAATCATCCGGCGCATGGACAATGGCCTGTTTGAGAAAAACAACGGCCAGGTCGTTCTGCTTTTGTTCGAGAGCCAGTTGTGCCGCCTCGCGCACCGCTTCCGCCGGCGCGGCATCGGCGAGGCAAAGCTGCTGGTAGGCGGCCAGGGCATCCTGCCACCGGCCTTGTTCGCGCAAGCGCCGCGCCGACTGCAACAGGCTGTCAGGGGAGGGGGCGGACCGCCATAATGATTTCAGCAGCGTGGCGAACATCGCGCTTTTCCCACAACTGTCCCCGGCTCATCCATGCTTGGCCATTGCTTCGGCAAGGGCGGTACAGACGCTTGCTATGGCCTTGGCGTCAAGCTGCAGATGAAAGGGCAGTCCTATCATCGATGCCGACAGCGCGCGCGCAACAGGCAGGCCACCGGCAATCGGTGCCGCGGCAAAGGCCGGGTGCTCGCCGAGCAGGGGCAGGTACCACAGGCGCGTTTCTATGCCCTTCGCCTTGAGCGCCGCGGCGACCGCGGTATTGGCGATGCCTGCCGGCAGGCGTACTTGCATGATGGAATAAACGCCATCTTGCGGGCGCTGCTGCAGCGTGACTTGCGGGCAGCT
>CAMDRY010000327.1 GCA_945906975.1 Bordetella parapertussis
AGGCTGGAAATCCGCGCCAGGCGCGGGTTTCCAGCTTATGTTGGTCTTTTTTGGCGGCTTGGCGCAGAGCTACCGCGAACTCAATCCCACAGCTTCCACCACGGCACGTCACGCTGCGGACCGCCCTTGAACCAGACGCTATTGGGAAAATTTTTGTGGATCACGCGATCGGCATCGTCGCGCAGGTCGGTCATCCCCAGCGCATCGTATGAGCGCACCATGATGAACAAGGCCTCTTCGAGGGCCGGCGCATTGGGATAATTTTGCAACGCATATTGGGCGCGGTTCGCCGCCGCCACCCAGGCCTGGCGTTTGACGTAGTAGCGCGCCACATGCACCTCATGTTGGGCGAGGGCGTTCACCAGGTATTTCATCCGCGATACGCTGTCCTGCGCGTACTTGCTGTCGGGAAAGCGCGTCGCCAGTTCCTTGAAAGCCTCGAACGAATCGCGCGCCGCGCGCGGATCGCGCTCGGTCATGTCCTGGTCGGAGATATGCCCTAAGAGGCCCTGGTCCTCGTTGAAGTTTACAAGTCCCTTGAGGTAGAACGCGTAGTCGACATTGGGATGCTTGGGGTGAAGCTTGATGAAGCGGTCACAGGCGGCGATGGCCGATTCTGGCTCGTTGCTGCGGTAGTAGGCGTAGGCCACCTCGATTTGCGCCTGCTGGGCAAAACGCCCGTAGGGATAGCGCGCTTCAAGTTTTTCGTAAAGCTTGATGGCCTTGTCGAAGTTGTTGTCCGAAAGCTCGGACTTGGCCTCTTTGTAAAGCTTGTCCGCCGACCAGCCCTTGGTGGGGTCGTCTTCGGACGGGAACAAGCCGCATCCGGTGAAGAAAAGCACCAACACTAAAGCGGCTACACTACGGTTCATTTTTCGGCCCATATTTCGGAACGTTACGGTCGGGTCAGTGGCACGACACAACAACCTGCGGGACAACGCTGTTTTGCACAAAAAACATTATAACGCGGCAACATCACCGCCCAATCTGGACATCGACCCGGCGGACATGGACCCGGCGAACATCGACCCGGCGGAAATCGCCCCCGATGATGAAGACGCCGACGCTGATATGGGAGACATCGGCGTTGATGCGGGCATCGACGCCGGTGGCGAACCTGCGCGCTTGCTGCGCACAGTGCCTGCCGGGCTTGCCGGACTCAGGTTTGACCAGGCCTTGGCCAGTATGTTCCCGGAACACTCACGCAGCCGCCTGCAGGCCTGGCTGCGCTCCGGACGCGTCCGGCTCAACGACGAAACCACTGAAGCCAAGCGCAAGGTCTGGGGGGGGGAGTGCGTCAGCGTCGCACCCGAGGCCGCGCCAGCGGACCTGGCGGCGCGGGCCGAGGCTATAGACCTCGAGATCGTGCATGAGGACAAGCATTTGCTGGTGGTGAACAAGGCGGCGGGCATGGTGGTCCATCCGGGCAGCGGCAATTGGCGGGGAACCATGCTCAACGCCCTTTTACATCACGCCCCGGCCCTGCAAGTGGTGCCGCGCGCCGGCATCGTCCACCGGCTCGACAAGGAAACGAGCGGCCTGCTGGTGGTGGCCAAGACACTCGAGGCGCAGACCGACCTCGTGCGCCAGCTTGCCGCGCGTACTGTCAAGCGCGAGTATCTCGCGCTGGTGCACGGGTTCGCGCCGGCGCAGGGCACCGTTGACGCCCCCGTCGGGCGTGATCCGCGCGAGCGCACACGCATGGCTGTGGTCGAGCGCGGCCGGCCGGCGCGCACCCACTACCGCGCGTTGCGGCGCTTTGCCGCAGCCACGCTGCTCGAATGCAGCCTGGACACCGGGCGTACGCATCAGATCAGGGTGCATATGCAGTCGATCAAGCATCCGCTTGTCGGCGATCCCGTTTACGGCCTGCGTCACTGCAAGGACGCGCTGCTCCAGGCTTTCACGCGACAGGCATTGCACGCGGCCAGGCTGGGCCTGATTCATCCGGGCAGCGGCAAGGCGCGCGAGTGGTCGGCGCCGGTGCCCGCGGATATGGCTGCCCTGCTTGCGTCTCTGGCAGCGGACGAGCGCGCCGCATGAGGGTGGCGCCGCACGCGGACTGGATCGTTCCGGACTGGCCGGCGCCGGCGCGGGTGCGCGCCCTGGTGACCACGCGCGCAGGCGGTGCCAGCGCCGGGCCCTATGCCTCCTTCAATCTGGGCATGCGCGCCGGCGAAGACCTGGCGCTGGTGCGGCGCAATCGGATATTGCTTGCCGCCTGCCTGCCGGGGATGCCCTTGTGGCTGAACCAAGTGCATGGCGCTTCGGTCGTCGCGGCGGATCGTGGCGAGGCGATTGGTGTTGAAGCGGAGCCGGAAACAGAACCCCTTGCCGACGCCGCTGTGGCGCACGCGGCCGCTAAGGTTTGCGCGGTGCTGACCGCCGATTGCCTGCCGGTCCTGTTGTGCGACCGCGATGGCGGCGCGGTGGCGGTGGCCCATGCGGGTTGGCGGGGGCTTGCAAGCGGGGTGATCGGCGCCACCGTCAAGGCGATGGCGCGGCCGCCCGGCCGCCTGATGGCGTGGCTGGGGCCGGCGATCAGCCAGGACGCCTACGAGGTCGGGCCGGAGTTGCGGGAGGCTTTTCTCCAGGGCGGGACCGATGGCGCCGCCGATGCCGCCGCGTTCAAACCGGGCAAACCGGGTAAATTTCAAGCCGACCTTTATGCGCTTGCACGCAATCGCCTGCTATCTGCCGGCGTGCAAGAAGTGTATGGTGGCGGGCTTTGCACGTTTGCGGAGTCGCAGCGTTTTTATTCATATCGCCGCGACGGCGCTTTAAGCGGGCGCATGTCCAGTCTGATCTGGCTGGAGCCCTGATCCGTTTATCGCGTGTTTTGCTGGTGTTTCATTGCGGCGTGGTGTGTTGCGCCCGGGTTGTAAAAAAGGAAGCGGTCTTTTCTACATGTCTACATGTCTACATTAGCCTGGATCATTGTTGCATCGGTATTCGGCGGCGTCCTGTCGGTGCTGCTTGCGGCCGTGTTCGCCCTGTCCGCGCGCGCCTCCTGGATTCCGGCGCTTATCAGCTACGCCATCGGTGCGCTGCTGGGTGCGTCTTTTTTGGAGATCCTGCCGCACGCCTTTGAAAACGGTAACGCCTCGACGGTCGCCGCCACCGTGCTCGCCGGCATATTCGGCTTTTTCATCCTCGAAAAACTGGTGTTGTGGCGTCACTGCCATTACGAAGACTGCGAAGTGCACAGCGAGGAGCCCGTCGGCACCCCCGCCGGCCATGGCGGTCATGGCCATGGCGCCATGCACGCCCATGCCGGCGATCACGGACGCAGCGGCATGATGATCCTGGTTGGGGATAGTTTTCACAATTTTGTAGATGGGGTGCTGGTGGCCGCGGCCTTCATGCAAAGCACCGAACTTGGCATCGTGACGGCGCTTGCCGTTATCGCGCATGAGATTCCACAGGAGGTGGGCGATTTCCTCATTCTGCTTCATTCCGGTTACAGCAAAACGCGCGCGCTGGTGCTCAACCTGGTATCCAGCCTGGCGATGCTCGCAGGCGGTCTTGTCGCCTATTTTGCGCTGCAGGCGATGCAGGGCTTGATCAACAGCATGCTGGCCATCGCGGCGGCGAGCATGATTTATGTCGCCGTCGCCGACCTGATCCCCGGCCTGCACAAGCGCACTGAATTGCGCGCCACGCTGCAACAGACGCTATTGATCGCGCTTGGCGTGAGTTCGATCTGGCTGGTCGGTCTGCTCACCGGGCACAGCCATTGAGGCGGCTTTCTTTTTTCTGAGTCGTTGCGGCGTGCCCATCAGCCACAGCAGCAGCGCCAGAGGCGCCAGGCCGTAAAAGAAAAACGTCAGCAGTCCGGTGACAACGCTGCGTTCAGTCAGCGCCATGCACAGCGTGACAAAAATCCAGGCGATGGCGACAAGGTACATGGCGGTTGAAGGTAAGCCGGGAGGGCGCGTTAGGGGAATCGGGCGGGGACAACGTATACTCGCATGCTTTACACCGTTTCTCGTGCCAGGCATTGGATGCGTGGCGCAGAAAAATGAATATCGAACAAAGCGTCATGCATCCGCGGATGGTGGCGGCAAAGAATGCTATGCAGGGAGTCTGATTGAACATTCTCGTAACCGGCGCCGCCGGTTTCATCGGCTATTCTCTGGCCGCGCGCCTGCTTGCGCGCGGCGACACGGTGCTTGGCATCGACAATCTCAACGACTACTACGATGTCGCGCTCAAAGAGGCCAGGCTGGCAAGGCTGGGCGGCGAAGCGAAGTTTTCCTTTATGCGCCTGGATATCGCCGATCGCGCCGGTATGGCGGGGTTTTTCGCCGCACGGCGCTTCGATGCCGTCGTGCATCTGGCCGCGCAGGCCGGTGTGC
>CAMDRY010000328.1 GCA_945906975.1 Bordetella parapertussis
CCGCGGCAAGATTGAGCGCACGGCGGTCGACGGACGGGTCTTCCCAGCAGGTGTTGTAAACAAGCGATCGGGATGTGAGCGCATTGAATATTTTCTGATCAATGCGATCAACCAGACTTTGACTCCTTCTCAGCATAGGCACCCTGTAAACGGCCGCACCGCCATCGCGAGCACGGAGAAGACGCCGCGGCCGGCCCTCGCGCGGAAACGCCTGCGTGTGGCCGACTCCTGCAACGGCCGGACAACTGCGTCGGCGGCATGGTGGCGAAAATTGTCTGTGAGGTAAAACATTCCGAGCGAGGATGCCCGCCGATTGTGACGCGGGCATGACGCAGCGGTTTTTGTTTTGTGACCCCGCCCTGCCCGAGACACGCCTACGCTGACATCGGCCAGATCGAAGCAGCTCCTTAATATTCAGCAAATAGTCAAAAACAACGCCCTCTTCCCGGACGCCATCAGGCAACTGCGCAAGGGCTTGATATAGTCAAAGCGCAGCTTCAACGGCCACTCCAATGCTTCTGCGCGCAGGCTTGCCTTATCCGTCGTCAACAGCAAAAATATCGTCAGGGAATATTTGCGCCAGATCAAGCCTCGGTCTGCCATTCGTTGCAGCGTTGCAGTATTCTGGGAACAGTTAAGAAGGAGGAAAGCATGTTTGAATCGGCGGAAATCGGCCACAAACTCGGCAAAAAAGAATATCAGCGTGAGGTGCCGGCGCTGCGCGCCGCCCTGCTCAACGCCCAATACGACCTGGGAGAGCTGAAGCGTTTTCCCGTGCTTATCATCATCGGCGGCGTGGACGGCGCAGGAAAGGGGGAAACGGTCAACCTCCTCAACGAGTGGATGGATCCGCGCCACATCCATACCCACGCATTCGGCCCGCCCAGCGATGAGGAGGCGGTCCGGCCGCCAATGTGGCGCTTCTGGCACGCCATGCCGCCGCGCGGCAAGATCGGTATTTTTTTTGGTTCCTGGTACACCGATCCCATCATCAGGCGCGTCATGGATCACAGCAGCGACGCCGGCCTGCAGCAGCACGTCGATGAAATATTCCGTCACGAGAAAATGCTCGCGGACGAGGGCGTACTGCTCATCAAGCTCTGGTTCCATCTTTCCCCGGAGCGGCAGAAACAGCGCCTCAAGGCGCTTGAAAAAGATCCACGCACGCGCTGGCGCGTGACCAAAACAGACTGGCGCAGATTAAAAAATTACGAAAAATTCCGTCATGTTTCGGAGCGCGTGCTGCGCGAGACAAGCACGGCCACCGCCCCCTGGATCGTGATCGAGGGTACCGACCCGAATTACCGCTCCATCGCAGCGGGCAGAATTCTGCTCGAACTGATGCGTAATCGCATCACGACAGAAAAAGCCGGGGTGACGGAGAAATCACCCAGGATCACAACACCCGCCCCCCTCCCCAAACTCGATAATTCAGGGCTGTTGTCGGGCATGAACCTGAAGCAGCGCATCAGCGAGAGCCGTTACGAAAAACAGATCGAGAAGCTGCAAGGCGACCTCAATCTGCTCTCGCGTGACAAGAAGTTCGCCCATCACTCGACCATACTGCTGTTCGAAGGCATGGATGCCGCCGGCAAGGGATCGGCGATACGGCGCATCACCGCCGCGCTCGATGCGCGGCGTTACCATATCGTGCCGGTGGCGGCCCCGACCGAGGAGGAACGCGCCCAGCCCTACCTGTGGCGGTTCTGGCGACACATGCCGCGCCCGGGGCTGGTAAGCATCTTTGACCGCTCCTGGTATGGTCGCGTGCTGGTCGAGCGCGTGGAGGGATTCTGTTCACCCGCGGACTGGACGCGGGGCTATTCCGAAATCAACGACTTCGAAGAACAAATGACACGCGGTAATGTGGTGCTTATAAAATTCTGGCTGCAGATCAGCAAAGAAGAGCAACTACGCCGCTTCAAGCAACGCGAGGCGAGCGAGTTCAAGCGTTTCAAGATCACCGATGAAGACTGGCGCAACCGCAAGAAATGGGGGGCGTACGAAACCGCCGTATGCGACATGGTGGACCGCACATCGACAGAAATAGCCCCTTGGACCCTGGTCGAGGCCGAAGACAAACTGTTCGCCCGCATCAAGATTCTAAAGACCATCATCGCCAGGCTTGAGGCCGGGCGCTAGCCCGTCAGCGCCACCGGTACACCGGTACACGGGTACACGAACGCCTTTGATCCCTTTCAACAGCGCTGGGAGAATCGCATTACCGCCGGGGGGTATCGGCTGCAAACCGGCTTCTCGCGCGCGATTGCAGCCTTTCGGACTCGGGCGCCAATCAACCCCATCATCCCGGCGGCAGCGTCAGCGCGTCAGCCCTAGCCACCGGAACACCGGAGAAGCCGATCAGGCGGCGCTGCCCCAAATTGCAGATTTCATCGATTTGATACGACTCTCCTATTTCAAGAACCCTTTTACTGAATATTGAAAGTACGGAAGGGACGCATGGGTCCCATCCGCCGCATTACGCCGCTTGGGCGAAGAAGTGTCTGGCGTAGCGCGCGTCCATACGTGACAGCGGCAACAAAATCGGCAGGTCTGCGCAATTGAAATCCGGATCCCACGCCGGCTCACCGCAAACGTAGGCACCGAGGTTGAGGTAGCCTTTTACGAGCGGTGGGAAATCCGCCACTACCCCGCTGTCAAGGTTTTCCATCGGCAGGCGGCAGCGTGGAAACACCCGATATTCGAGCGGGCTCATGTGTGCGGCCTCCAGCTTGCGAAAAATGGCGGCCGCGCAATGTCCGCCGTCGGCCATGCTTACACTGGCGCAACCGATCAGATATTCATGGCGATTTTCCAACATGTAGCGCGCCAGGCCGGTCCACAACTGGATGATGACACCGCCGGAGCGGTAATCCGGGTGTATGCAAGAGCGCCCGACTTCAACAATGTTGTCGCGCAAGTGCGCGAGCCGCGTAAGGTCGAATTCCTGTTCCGAGTAATAACCACCGGCGGCCCTCGCTGCCAGCGGCGACAGGATGCGGTAGGTTCCCACCACCTCCGATGTCTCGACATCACGCACCAGCAGGTGCTCGCAATACGCGTCAAACCGGTCCACATCCAATCCCGCGGCCGCCGATTCGAGTTTGGCGCCCATTTCCTCGGCAAAAACCACGTAACGCAGACGCTGCGCCTCCGCCACCTCCGACCGATTTCGGGCGAAACTCACCGTCAGCCTCCGCCGCTGTCGAGTTCGTGCTTGCAGTTGTTTTTCCAGCATCGCGCCCCTCCGTATTTCTGTTGAGTTGGCGCAACTTTAAAAAACCCGCATGACATTGCGGTTACGAAACGATGAAATGTTCGTTAAAGCCAAAATGCCGGCATGAAGTGAACTATTCATGACAAGGCATCACGACAAGGCAATCGCCTCACATCGCCATGCTACAGTCCGCGCGTTTCATGATTGCGCGCCGCGCCGCGCAAAATTGTTCCGTTCCCTACCCGCCCATTTACGGAGAAAAAAATGGAAGAAAGCCCGTTCAAAGGAAAGACCGGCGCGCGCCGGCTGATAAACGCGCTGGCTTATTCATGGCAGGGCTTCCGCTCCGCCTATAAACACGAGGAGGCCTTTCGCCAGGAAGTGTTGCTGACGGCGGTGCTGATACCCGTGTCGTTTTTCATCACCGTCAGCGGTACGGCTCGCGCACTGATGGTGGGCAGTGTTCTGCTGGTGCTCATCGTCGAGTTACTCAACTCCGCCATCGAGGCGGCGGTGGACCGCGTGTCGCTCGAGAACCACCGACTCGCGGCAAGAGCCAAGGACATCGGCAGTGCTGCGGTGTTTTTGTCGCTGACCAACGTCGCGGTGGTATGGGCATTGGTGCTGCTCGGCTGAGCCCGTCACCGAACTGTCCGCAAACCGTCATCGGATTTTCATGCGGCGGGTGCACATTGCGCACCATGCCCCCTGCCAATCAGCACCGCCATCCGCTCAAGCTGGCCATCGTCACCGAAACCTATCCACCGGAAATCAACGGTGTCGCCAGAACCATAGGCCTTACAGTTGAAGCGCTGTGCGCCCGCGGACATCAGGTGCAGCTCATCCGGCCCCGCCAGGACGCCGACGACAAACCGGTGGACGGGCCCGATCTGGCCCACGTACTGGTGCGGGGGCTGCCAATCCCGCGTTATCAGGAACTCATGCTGGGCCTGCCGGCAAAGCGGCGCTTGTTACGGCTGTGGCAACAAAGCCCGCCCGACCTGGTTCACGTTGTCACCGAGGGCCCGCTTGGCGGATCGGCGTTGCGCGCCGGAAAAACCCTCGGCCTGCCGGTGACCTCGGACTTTCACACCAATTTTCACAGCTATAGCAAGCACTACGGCTTTGGCTTGTTTGGAA
>CAMDRY010000329.1 GCA_945906975.1 Bordetella parapertussis
TAACGAAGATGCAATGCGCGGCGGTCAGCCGGTCGTTCAGCAGCCCGACGTCCTCCAGCAGTTCGGCGGGCGTCTTGTTCGAGCGGCGCCGAATCTGCTCGACCTCCGTGCGGCTCTGCGAAAGGTGCGTGTTGACCCGCAGGCCGCGCGATTCGGCCGCCTTGCGAATCTGGACCAGGAAATCGTCCGAGCAGGTGTCGGGCGCGTGCGCGGCGAGTTGCACCCCGGTGCGCCCGTCGAGCTTGCCGTGCCAGAGGTCGGCAAGCGCAAGCGCTTCGCCGAGGGTTTTTTCTCCGATCGCGGTCTGGTGCTCCCAGCGGCCGTCGCCAATCAGGGAGAAATCGGCATCGTGGATGCGCCCGCAGTTCCAGACGCGCAATCCGAGTTCTGCCATCGCGCCGGTGGTGACATCTGCGTGCACATAGGTATCGTTGATTAGCGTGGAGCCAAACAACAGCGCTTCAAGCGCACCCAGGCGTGAGAGCGCGATTGCCTCCTCGGGTGTGACATCGTGACCGTGCGGGATACCCGGCGTATAGGCTGGCGCAAAGCCCAGGTCTTCGGCCACCCCTCGCACCATGCTGAGAATCGCATGGGTATGCACGTTGACCAAGCCGGGCGTGATCACGCGCCCTGCAAGGTCCAAGGTGCGCCTCGCCACAGTGTCGGGCGCCAGCTCGGCCGCCGGACCTACGTAGGCGAAGCGGCCACCCGAGATGCCGATCGCGCCCCCGCGGATTACGCGATCAGCGGCGTCGCAGGTGACCAGCGTGGCGCCTTTGAGCAGGAGGTCGAGATTCATGTCGGCGGCGTTTCCGTGTGGCGGCTACTCATGCAGGTGGGCCAGGAATTTACGGGTTCGCTCTTCGCGCGGCGCATCGAAAATCTCATTGGGGGTGCCTTCCTCGACAACCGAGCCGGCATCCATGAAGATCACACGATCGGCGACCGCGCGCGCGAAGCGCATCTCATGAGTCACGGCCGCCAGCGTCATGCCCCCCAGCGCAAGCTCGCGCATCACGTCGAGGACTTCACCGACAAGTTCCGGGTCGAGCGCCGAAGTCGGCTCGTCGAACAGGATGATCTCCGGGCGCATCGCCAGGGCTCTCGCGATCGCCACCCGTTGCTGCTGGCCGCCCGAGAGCTGGCTCGGCCGCTTGTCGGCATGGTCTTCGAGGTGGACGCGGGCGAGTTCCTCCCTCGCGCGCTGGTGCGCCTCCTCGACGGACAGGCCGAGAACGCGGCGCGGCCCTATGGCCACATTATCTTGCGCGGTCAGGTGCGCAAACAGGTTGAAGCGCTGGAACACGAAACCGATCCGGCTGCGCTGCTTCGCGATTTCGGCTTCCGGCAGCAGGCGCCCGTGCCGATCGGCGCCCACCGGCACGCCGCGCAAGCGTACGGTGCCGGCATCCGGCGTTTCGAGATAGTTCAGGCAGCGCAGGAACGTGGTCTTGCCGGACCCAGAGGGCCCGATGATGACTACCGTCTCGCCCTCCTGGATCGCTATTGAAGCCCCGGCCAGCACGGTGCGTCCGGCATAAGCCTTGGTCAATCCTTCGGCGGCAATGACCGCGGACTCGTTCATCGCAGCATCGCCCATCACCACACCGGCAACCGGCGCTCAAGCCAGCGCGACAGCCAGGCGAGAAACGAGATGGTGACATAGTAGAAAATCGCAATCAGCAGGAAGATCTCCAGCGGCGCGAAATGTACCGCGATGATCGCCTGGCCCGCGCGCGTGAGCTCGTACACGGAGATCACCGAAAGCAACGCCGACCCTTTCACCAGCGTGATGAGTTCGTTGGTGGTCGGCGGCACCACCGCGCGCAACGATTGCGGCAAGAGAATGTAGAACAGAATCTGCGCATGGCGCATACCGATCGAGCGCGCAGCCTCGGCCTGGCCTTTCTCGATCGAGCCTACCCCGGCGCGCACGATCTCGGCGATGAACCCGGCGGCGTTCAACGACAGCGCTATCACCCCAGCCCAGAATTCGGGCAGGTTGATGCCCACTACCGGAAGCGCAAAATACACGAGAAAGATCTGGATCAGCAGTGGGGTGCCTCGGATGAAATCCACATACCCAATAACAGTCCACCGCACCGGCGCCAGACGAGAGAGCGAGGCAAGACCGAGCAGCGCGCCGAGGATCGTGCCGAACACGATCGCCAGCGCACAGATCTTCAAGGTCATCACCAACCCCGTCGCCAGCAGCGGGATCGATTTTTCGACCAGCCCCCAATCGAACACCATCGAAGCGGCTTCCTTCTACGAGAAGGAAGGAATCTTGTCCGCTAGCGTCATGCGGAACCCAAACCACTTTTCCTGCATTCTGGCGAGTGTACCGTCGGCCTTGAGGCGGGTGAGTTCGCCGTTGAGGAAAGACACGATCTCCGGGTCTTCCTTGCGAACCGCAATTCCGGCCCAGTTGTCCGCCCCGATGCTCTTGACGATCGCATATTTCCCCGGCGCGTCCTTGAGCACCATCGCCAGAGTGGGCATGGTGTTGAGCACCGCATCCACGCGGTTTTGCGCAAGCGCCACATATGCCGACGGATGATCGTCGAACACTTTCAGTTCCTTGAACCCCGGCCCGCCGGCCGCCTTCAACGCAGCGAGCATTTTTTCCTGCAGCACCTGACCGGGCGAGCCAAGCTTGACCGCCAGCACGCGGCCGTTCAGGTCCTTTGTCGCCTTGATGGTTCCGGCGTCGGCCGCGCGCACCAGCATGGCTTGGGAGGCTTCAGCATAGGGAATGCTGAACGCAACGCGCTCTAGGCGTTCCTTGGTGTAGCTCATCGCGCTCATGATGATATCGAACTTCTTCGCGAAGAGTGACGGAATCACCCCGGCCCAAGCGGTGTCGATGAAATTCGGCTTCACGCCAAGGCTCTTGCAGAAAAGCTCCGCGAGCTCCACGTCGTAACCGACGATCTTGCCGGCATCGCGATAAGTGAACGGGACATAGGCTGCCTCGCAGCCGATCTTGAGTTCACCGGCGGCCTTGATCTGCGCAATGGTGACTGCCTGCGCGCGAGCCTGACCAGGAATCAGTGCTCCGACGGTGGCGGCAGAAGCAAAACTTAGAAAATTACGCCTTTGCATGGTGTTTTCCTTTCAAAGCAAGCGTGAGGGGTCGCTGTCGGAATGGACTGCAGTAGCGAGACGACGCCGATAGGTTTTTTCATCTTATTGAGCAACAAACATCGTACCATCAATTCTCGAAAAACCAACAGCGTTGCTATTCCCGTGAATGCCGATTGTAGGCCGTTTGGGCGCGCACGGTAGGCGCCGGCCCCGCAGGACCGAGCGAGCACAATGGTGAACCTCGCGATCTACAGCACACCACACCACCCCACACTGCCCCGCCATGCGACGTCAAACACTCAAGCCACCTTGTGTGCGGTGATAGTCGCGCAGCAGTACACCAAGCTACCCAGAGCCACGCGATGGCAGCATCAGCGTGGGACTTCATTTTCAGAGATACAAGCCAAAAAGCTCACCACCTCCCACCCCTTCTTAGCAAAGCCGCGGCTTTGGGGTGGGCGCGCGCGGTGGGGGTGCTCCTCCCCACCAGGCTACATAGCTTTGAGCTTTTTCAATGTCGCCTCCAAGGACAGGAAGGCCTTCTCGTCGGGCTCGTAGATGGCGTAGTCCAGACCGACAGCCTGTTTTCTGAGCTTGCTTGCCGTGCGCTGAACTTTGTCGTTGAAGTATGAGCACATATTGAGCTTCGCCACTCCCTCGAGAAGGGCGTCAGCCGAATCGTGAAGCAACAGGGCAAACTCGCCAACCTGCAGCTCTGTCGTTGTTTTATTCCTGACACCCCCGACACCTGAAATCATTTCCCGCTCCTAAATATAGTTGTCCTACTACTACCTATACAAAAAGAACGCGATTGCCGCCCCAAAAGATGCGGCTCATCTGCAAAAAGCCGCGGCTAGGGGTTGGACAACTCGAGTCCCAACACGCCGTGTTGGAGGACTCGCCTCAGAACCCCATAAAACGGCCACATTGACGTCTTTTTAGTGGGCTATTTGCTGGCGGGGCGCTTACGCGCACTGGCGCCCCTACTCAGTACCGCGGCTCTATCCCCTCACATGGCACGGAGCCGCGAGTTGGCGGCTGTTTTGGCGTTAGGATCAGGATAGGGACGCACCCACGCCTCTCGCGCGCGCGTGTAGGCCATCGGAGTGGGTCAGTCAGATGTGGTGCGGCCAGGTGAGGGGGCATTGCGCACCCCAGGCCAAAAGTGTGGTGGATGTGGTGGATATTGGCCATTTTCACTAAACCTCTTTATATAAATATTTTTCCTGGAGGGTTT
>CAMDRY010000330.1 GCA_945906975.1 Bordetella parapertussis
ACCGTCGATGACGTTCTGTTGCATAGCCGAGTATACCTCCTTGATGTCCATGGACAGCGCGTTGGCGCCCAGGGCCTTGAAGGTGGCGAGGTGGGTATCGTTGGGCTGCAGGCGGATTTTCAGGCCCTTGAGGTCGGCCACGGTCTTGATCGGGCGCTGGTTGTTGGTGACCTGGCGTGGGCCCAGTTCCATGTAGCCGAGTGCGACAAAGCCCTTGTCGGCGAGTTTGCCGTTGATGACATCGCCCATGGGGCCGTCCATGACCTTGTAGGCCACTTCGCGGTTGGGGAACATGAAGGGCAGGCTGAGCGCCTCCAGTTCGGGCACGGTGCGCGACAGGAAGGCCATGCCGACCCAGGTCATGGCGATGGTGCCGGCGCGTGTCTGGCTGACGTTCTCTTGCGCACCGCCCAATTGCATGTTGGGGAAGGTCTCTATGATCAGCGCACCCTTGGTGCTCGCTTCGACTTCCTTCTTGAATTGTTCGATGGCGAGCGTGGAGGAATGGTCCAGCGCGAAGTTGCCGGCGATGCGCAGGCGTTGCTGGGCCGCGGCGGGAGTGGCTAGCGCGGTGAGGCCGGCGGCAAGCATTGCGGCAAGCAGGGACAGGGTGAGACGCTTCATGACAAAACCTCCTCGTTGTGGATGTCGCCCGGAACCGGCCGGGAATGAAATCTTTTCAGCATGAAGCTCAGCATGAACCGTTCCATCTATCTAGTCACTAGCTTAAATTGGATGCAAAGAATACAATAAATTGGATCCAAAATGACAAATGTGTATCCGGGGTAGCAATTTCGGAATGACCCCAGCCACCATGGTGGAGGCCTGTACACAGCGGTAAAAATTGTGTCCAAACAAGACGCTTACGTAAATTGCACAAATCATCCATGAAGCCAGCTCCGGTCCGGCGTGTCGCCTTGAAGCCGGCTAAATCCGGCGCCGACGCCGCGTTTGGCGCGGCGCGGCGCGGCGATCACGCGCCCACGACCGACGAAATTTTCGAACGCATCCTGCGCGCCATTCTGGAGCATCGTTTGCCGCCGGGCACCAAATTGGGCGAGGAGCGGCTCGCCGCCATTTTCGGCGTCAGCCGCACCAAGATCCGCATGGTCTTGTCGCGCCTGGCGCATGACCGCATTGTCACGCCGGTGGCCAACCGCGGCGCCTTTGTCAGCAGTCCCACCGTGGCCGATGCGCGCGAGGTGTTTGAAGCGCGGCGCCTGATCGAACCGGCGCTGGCGTCGCGCCTTGCGGCGCAGGTCACCGCCGAGCAGGTGGCGAGGCTGCGGCGCCACGTGGCGCAGGAGGAGGCGGCCCGCGTCGCGCAGGACCGTCGCGCCATGGTGCGCCTTACCGGCGAGTTTCATCTTATGCTGGCAGAGATGGCCGGCAACGCGGTGCTGGCGCGCACGCTGCTCGAACTCGAGTCGCTGACCAGCCTGAGTCTGATTCTCTACGATTCACCGAAGGCTGCGGCCTGCCCGTCCGGCGAACACCTCGAGCTGATCGAGGCCATCGAGGCGGGCGATGGCGAGCGTGCGGCGCGGCGCATGCGCACCCACCTCAATCATGTCGAGGCGGCGCTCGACTACGGCGCGCCGCAGGTCGAGACTTTCGACCTTGAGAGGGCCTTGTCTTCCAGTCTTTGAACGTATGTCACAACACGCATGTCACAAAACGTATGTCACAACACCCATGTAACAACATGCATGTAACGAGGGAGCGCGGTCATGAAAATACTGCTGATCAATTCGAACACCTCTCAGGTGGTGACCGACAAGGTGGCGGCCGGCGCGCGCGCCGTCGCCTCGCCGGGCACCGAGATTCTCGCCGTCTGCGGCGAATTCGGCGCCCGCGTCATGGGCACGCGCAGCGAGGAGGCCATGGGGCATTATTCGACCATTGCCTTGGCGGCAAAGCACGCCGCCGGCTGCGACGCCGTGGTTATCGCTGTTTCCTACGACACCGGCTTGCGCGGTGTGCGCGAACTGCTGGATATTCCGGTGGTGGGCATGACCGAGGCGGCGCTGCTGACGGCCTGCATGCTGGGCGGGAAAATCGGCCTGGTGACCTTTGGCGCACGCGTCCGTCCGCTTTACGAGGAACTGGTCGCCTCCTATGGCCTGTCTACGCGTATCGCCGGCTGGCGCACGGTGGAGAGTGTCGCCGCCTACAGGCCGGGCAGCGATGACGAACTCGAAACGCTGTTGGTGCGTCAGGCCAATGAGCTGGTGGAACGCGACTTCGCCGAGACGGTGATCCTCACAGGGGCGGTGATGGCGGGCGTTGCGGCGCGCATCCAGTCGCGCGTGGCGGTGCCGGTGCTCGACGGCATCGCCGCCGGCGTGCCGCAGGCCGAATTGCTGGCGCGGGCGCGCTGGCCCAAGCCCACGCGCGGCAGTTACGCCGCGCCGGGGAAACGCGAGCTGGTGAATGTCGATGCGGCCGTAGCGAAGCGATTCACATGATAGTTCTGTCATTGCGAAAGCTGCCATTGCAAAAGTTGTCATTGCGAAAGTTGTCATTGCGAGGAGCGCAGCGACGAAGCAATCTCGTGGCGTTGCGAGTTCCTTCACCGGTACGACGAGATTGCTTCGCTGCGCTCGCAATGACGGCGCGTTTGAAATGACTCTCCCCATACTCCCCAGTCACGGCCGTTACACCTATTCGGCCATCACCCGCCGGCCCGATTACAGCTGGCCCGGCGGCAAACGCCTCGCCGTCTACATCGCGCTCAACCTTGAGCACTACGCCTTTGGCGAAGGCCTGCGCGAGGAGCTGGTGCCCGGCGGCGCCGAGCCCGACGTGCTTAATTATTCCTGGCGTGATTATGGCAACCGTGTCGGCGCCTGGCGCCTGTTCGAGCTGTTTGACGAGCTGAAGCTGCCGGTGACTTTGCTGCTCAATAGCGCCATCTACGAACACTGCCCGGAACTGGTGGCGGCGTTTCGGGCCCGCGGTGACGAGGTAGCCAGCCACGGCCGCACCAACTCTGAACGCCAGGACACGCTGGGCGAGGCGGCTGAGCGCGCGCTGATCGAGGCGGTGACGCAGCGCATCGCAGAACACGAGGGCAAGCGTCCGCTGGGCTGGCTCGGACCGTGGATAGCAGAAAGCCTGCGCACACCCGACTTATTGCAAGAGGCCGGCTATGGTTATGTGCTTGACTGGTGCGCGGATGATCAGCCGATCTGGCTGCAGACGCGCGCGGGCCGGCTGTTGGCCGTGCCCTACCCGCAGGAACTCAAGGACAGTTCGACCATCATCGGCCGGCGCGCCTCTGCGCCGGAATTCGCCGACATGATCATCGCGCAGTTTGATGAAATGCTCGCCCAGTCGCAGGGCCAGCCGCTGGCCATGGGCATCGCGCTCCACCCCTACATCACCGGCCAGCCCTTTCGCCTGCGCGAGTTGCGGCGCGCGCTGGTGCATGTCGCCAGTGTGCCCGAGGCAGTGTGGATTACGACAGCCGGGGCGATAGCGGAGGTGTCGGCGAAGGGGGTCGGCTAATGCCATCGCCTGAAAACGACCGGCTGGCGCGGGTTTCCGGGCGATTACTGTCGCAATGACTGGCTCTTGTAATGAGGTGATTCTTCGCTGCGCTAGCGTAGTCGCTATTCCTTGGTTGGGTAGTTTCGCCCCCTTGCGGGGGGCGAGTTACTTCTTTTGCTTCGCCAAAAGAAGTAACCAAGAAAAGGCGACCCGGAGGTGACGGCCCCCGGATTGCGCTGGTGCAATAGCCAATTCATTCACGCGGGGGCTGCCCTGCGATGCTCGCATCCTCGGGCCGGTCGCTAAACTCGCCCCACGATAAAACTGTGGGGCTCAGACAACGGGAGCAGACTTCTCCCGAGGACGCTGCGCTTCTCGGCGTCCCCTACGGGACTGAAAGTCAAAGGCTAAACGTGGTGAACGCCAGGGCCGTCGCGCTGTGATGTTTGCTTTTGACTTCGGGGCCCCTGCGACGCCGCCGAGGAGCGCAGGGGAAGCGGGAGAAGTCCGGTCCCGTTGTCTGAGCCCCGCAGGGGCGAGTTCAGGGACCGGCCCGCTTCACCGAGCATCCGAGGGCACCCCGAAGGGGCGGTGTCGGGGGTGTGCTTTCTTTGCTTACTCTTCTTTGCACAAGCAAAGAAAGTAAGTCGCCCCCCGCAAGGGGGCGAAACCGCCCAACCGAAGACGAGAGTCAACGCGAGCATAGAGGTGAAGCACGCAGTCTCGAATTTAAGTCAGCGCGATGCGCATCGCCCGGAAACCCGCCCCAGATGCGGCTTTCCAGCCTGCACCCCATCAGAGACTGATCACCCTGACCGGATCAAACCCG
>CAMDRY010000331.1 GCA_945906975.1 Bordetella parapertussis
CTTTCTCGGGCCTTGGCCTGGTCATGTTGGTGGTGTTCCTTGTGCTTTCGTGGATCCTGAGCAGGAAACTCGAGCACGTCGTCGAGCGTAGCTGAGCCTGGGAGGCTCCGACTCTACGCCGCTCGAGCATCGGTGGCGCCTGTCCGGTAACGTTTGAAAAGGCGCAATTAGCCTAGGTCGCTGTCCACGGAACCCGGTACTGCCCACCGGTCGTAGGCGAAGCCAAAGATCGGCTGAAAAACGCCGCAGCGCGGCCAGATCGTACGCTTGGTGAAAGCGACCTTGAGGCCCACCGGCTTTCACCCAGCGACCAGGCGCCCGGCGTCCAGGCGCACAGCGATCCGGTAGCCGGCCTCGGCGCTTCCCGTGTGTGTTTGACCCATGGCGCTGTTTACAAATAAATAAGGTTCGTGTGATTTTTTTAAACTGCAATGGCTCCGCGACCGAAACGGGCTGAAGCGACTGGAATGGTGACCTGACCCTTGCTGGTCATGGTGGCGGTGGTCATGGCAGAAATCCTTGATATGGTCAATTTCCTTAGATTGATGTAAGGAAATAAAGATAGCAAGCCTAAATGCAAAATCACACGGCCGTGGCCGTTGGCGGCTCGGCCTACGCGTTTTCGACGCGATTTCAATACAGCTCAACGGCGACCGCGCCATTGCCGAGGCACGCTGCATCGCCACGCCAAGCTGCGCGGCCTGCACATCCAGTCAAAAGACTTTCCCGGCTGGGAAGCGAGTAGTCGAGCACGAGATTCCCCTGAGATTGCGCTGGGGCTGGGCATCACTCTGTGCCGGCGTGCGCTGCAAATCTGTTCGACAGGTAAAACAACATCCCGCAGGGCTCGGGACTCTCGGACCGCGAATTTTGCCGGGAACCTAGGCTTTCCCCTGCACTGATTGCCCACTAAATCGCTCGAAACCCGTTTCCAGCAACACTCTCCAGCCATAATGCCGCTTGGCCCAGGGCAAAATAGCAAGAACTTTTCCTTGCCCGGGTGGCGCAATAATCTGCGCAATCTCGGGGCGTGGTGCGAAGTGCAACAATAGCGACGAGATTGCTTCGCTGCGCTCGCAATGACAGAACTAGCTCGCAATGACAGCACTATTTTATTGAATAAAACGGTCATTGCGAGGAGCGTAGCGACGACGTAATCTCGGGTCAGCGTGCGAAGTACAACAATAGCGACGAGGTTGCTTCGCTGCGCTCGCAATGACAAATAATTTATATATTCTTAAAAAGACCCAAACCATGAACGCACCCATTGCCGCCGGTACCCCGCCCAACTACCAACCCTTTGGCTGGCATCATTGGCCGGATCATTTTTTCATGTCTTACCAGTTTCGCCGCGGTCTGGGCGAAACGCAGGAGGGTGGCGGTGCGGTAAGCGAATGCTTCCAGGCGGCGAGCCGGATGATTCCCGGCGATCTCGACAGCTGGCACAAGGAATGGATGATCGTTGCCAATCGCAACGATAAGCGCGGCGATGAGGCCGAGAAGGCCGGCAACATCCGCACGGCGATGAACTGTTGGTTGCGCGCCGCCGACTATTTTCGTTCGGCAGAGTTCTGGCTGCCCTCCGATGACCCGCGCCGGTTGCCGACCTTTACGCGTTGCGAAGCGGCCAGCCAGAAATGGCTGAAGCGCCTCAATCCGCCCGGCGAGGTGGTGGAGATTCCCTACGAGAACGGCAAGACGCTGCCGGCGTACTTCATCAAGTCGCCGGCCTACCGGGCAGGCAATGGCGGCGGCGAAAAGCAACCGGTGCTGATTTCCTTTGGCGGCCTTGACTCATTCAAGGACGAGTTGTGGTTCATGACCGGACGCGGCGCGGTGCAGCGTGGTATTTCGGTGCTGCTGGTCGACGGCCCGGGCCAGGGCGGCGCGCTGCGGCGGCAGAACATCGTCTCGCGCCATGATTACGAAGTGCCCGTGGGCAAATGCATAGACTGGCTGGAGAAACGCAATGATGTCGATGTCAAGCGCATCGCCGTTAGCGGATCGAGCATGGGCGGTTATTACGCCGCACGCGCCGGTTCACGCGAGCACCGCCTGGCCGCCTGCATTTCGCATGGCGCAATCTGGGATATCGAAAAGCGCTTTGCCGACCGCGGCGAAGATCACGCGCTGGCCGGGCACATGAAATGGGTGATGGGTGCCAAGTCGATGACCGAGGCGGTCGCATTGGCCAAGCCCTTCAAGCTTGAGGGCGTGCTCGACGACATGCGCTGTCCCTACCTTGTCCTGCACGGCGGTCACGACGTTCTGGGCGTTGATACGGTCAAGCTGGTGCATGACTACGCCAAGGCGCGCGGCATCGACGTCACACTCAAATTGACCGAGGCGGAAGAGACCGGCGCCGAGCATTGCCAGCACGACAATCCGACCCTTGGGCAGGAAATCATGGCCGACTGGCTGGCCAAGGTGTTCAAAATAGACCAGAGCAAGCTGAGCTTCGCGCCGGGCTGAATCCGAACGGCGAGGTGCAGGCCGCAAAAAAGGGGGGCGATGCCCCCTTTTTGTATGCGCAACTCCGAATGGTCATTCGGCGGGGTATCATCTTCGGGCGCATCAAAAATGCGCCACCATCATCAACCGCCGTAACGGTAAGCACAGGAGCAGGCAGGCATGAGCGTACATTCCCTCAAGCAAGGCAAGTCGGTCCGTGAGCAAGTTAGCAAGGAAGAGTGGGAAAAGCGGGTCGACCTTGCCGCCTGCTACCGGCTGATCGACCTCTATGGCATGTCGGAGATGAGCGCCAACCATGTCACCACGGGTGTGCCAGGTGAGAACGGCGCCTTTCTCATTAATCCGCACGGCATGCTTTATGACCAAATGACCGCTTCGTGCTTCATCAAGCTCGACCTTGATGGTAACGAATTATTCAACCCGACTGAATACAAGGCCAACCGCGCCGGCTACGTCATTCACAGTGCCATCCACCGCGCCAAACATGAGGTCGATTGCATCATTCACACCCACACCATTGCCGGCATGGCGGTGTCGGCGATGGAATGCGGCTTGTTGCCCCTCGCCCAGACGTCCATGCGTTTCGCCAAAATCGCTTATCACGACTATGAGGGAGTGGTGCTCAACCTCGATGAGCAGGCGCGTCTGCTCGCCAATATGGGCGAGCACGAGGGCATGATCTTGCGCAACCACGGCCTGCTGGTCGTCGGTGCGAGTATTGCCGAGGCCTTCAACAGCATTTTCCGTCTTGAGCGTGCCTGCCAGGTGCAGGTGGCGGCGCTCGCGGCCAAGGTTAAAATAAAACTGCCGCCCGACGAGATTGTGATGAGCTCATGGAAGCAGTACCAGCCGGGGGTGCGACGGCGTTTCGGCCTGCTCGAATGGCCTGCGTTGTTGAAAAAACTCGATCGCATCGATCCGTCTTTTCGCGACTGAGCGGAGCCGACGCATGCGCCTCATTGCAATTTCCTTTCACGCGCGTCTGGCCGCCCTACGTGGTCTTTTTGCCCTCCTGTGTTTTGCGGCAATCACGCCGGCGCTTGCACAGGGCTACCCGAACCGCCCCATCAACCTCATCGTCGGCTTTACCGCCGGCGGTAGCACCGACATCGTCGCGCGGATGGTAGCCGAGGAAATGCGCAAGACCTGGGGGCAGTCCGTGGTGGTGGAAAACAAAGCCGGCGCCGCAGGCAACATCGCCGCCAATCATGTCGCCAAGGCCAAGCCTGACGGCTACACGCTGCTGATCGGTTCGGTCGGCCCGCTGGCGATCAATGCCACGCTGTATGCCAATATGCCCTACGACAACCTGCGCGATTTCACCCCGATTTCGCTGATTGTGCATGTGCCGAATATGCTGGTCGTCAATCCGGCGCCGATGCCGGTGCGTAATGTGAGCGAGTTTGTCGCGTTTGGTAGGGCCAACCCCGGCAAGTTTTTTTATGGCTCGACCGGCACCGGCACCTCGGCCCACCTCTCTGGCGAACTGCTCAAGCTGATGACCGGCATCGACGCGACGCATGTTCCTTACAAGGGGGCTGCGGCGGTGAACGACGTGCTCTCGGGCAATCAGGGCATGTTCATGTTTGGCACCATCCCTTCGGTGATCCAGTTCGTGCGTGCGGGCCGTCTTCGCGGCCTGGCGGTCACCAGCCTGAAAAGGTCTGCGTCCGCGCCGGACATTCCGACCATGGCCGAATCGGGCTATCCGGAATTCGAGGCCTCGTCCTGGTTCGGCCTGCTTGGTCCCGCCGACATGCCGCGTGACATCGTCAACAAGCTGCATGCCGAAGTCGTGCGCATCTTGAAAATTCCGGAGATTCGCGA
>CAMDRY010000332.1 GCA_945906975.1 Bordetella parapertussis
TGGTGATCAGCGCCATGGCGATGGTGATGTACGAAGTAGTCGCGGTGCTGGAGCGGCGCATGACCGGCTGGGCCACACGCGGCATGAACGCATCGAACTGAGTTTCGCGCCCCCCTGAGTTTCGCGCCCCATAAGGGCAGGCGCACCGCGCAAGGCCGGCGGTGCGCACAGCACAGCTTGCGAAACCGTGAGCCCGTGAAACCGCTCAGGTCAGGGTGACGCGGGCAAACTTGCGCTTGCCCACCTGCAGCACCACTGTGGCGCCTGCAACGAGCTTGAGCTCGCGATCGCTGACGCGTTCGCCATCGAGCCGCACCCCACCCTGCTCGATCATGCGCAAGGCCTCGGCCGTACTGGGCGTCAGCCCGCTCTGGCGCAACACATGGGCGATGCCCAGCGGCTGCCCGCCCAGCGCGAGCGTGACCGCCGGCATGTCCTCGGGCGCCACGCCCTGGCGAAAGCGCGCTTCAAAATCCACCAACGCCGCCTCAGCATCCGCGCGCGAGTGAAAGCGCGTGACGATCTCCTGGGCGAAGGTGACCTTGATATCCCGCGGATTGCGTCCGCCGGCGACGTCTTTTTTCCAGCCGGCCACCGTGGCGCCCGACGCAAAGGAAAGCAATTCGATATAGCGCCACATCAATTCGTCGGAGGCGGACATGAGCTTGCCAAACTGCTGCTGCGGCGCCTCGGTGATGCCGACGTAATTGCCCAGCGACTTCGACATTTTGTTCACGCCGTCCAGCCCCTCTAGCAGCGGCATGGTCAGGATGCATTGCTGCGCCTGCCCGTTCTGCTTCTGCAACTCACGCCCCACCAGCAGGTTGAATTTTTGGTCGGTGCCGCCCAGTTCGACGTCGGTTTTCATTGCCACCGAATCGTAGCCCTGCATCAGCGGATAAAGGAACTCATGGATGGCGATGGGCTGATTGCCCTTGTATCGCTTGGAAAAATCATCACGCTCGAGCATGCGCGCCACGGTGTAACTTGCAGCAACGCGAATCATGCCGGCCGCGCCCAGCTCGTTGCACCAGCTCGAATTGAACAGGATCTCGGTCTTGTCCGGGTCGAGTATCTTGAACACCTGTTGCTGGTACGTTTTGGCGTTCTCGAGAATTTGTTCGCGCGAGAGCGGCGGACGCGTGGCGTTTTTGCCGGTCGGATCACCGATCATCCCGGTGAAATCGCCGATAAGAAACTGCGCGGTATGGCCCAGTTCCTGAAAATGGCGCAATTTGTTGATGACCACGGTGTGCCCCAGATGCAAATCCGGGGCGGTCGGATCCATGCCCAGCTTTACCCGCAAGGGCCGGCCGGTTTTGAGTTTCTCGACCAGTTCTGCCTCAATCAGCAGTTCGTCGCAGCCGCGCCGAATCAGTTCAAGCTGTTCTGCAGGCGCTTTCATCGGACCATTCCGGAGTAGGAAAACAATGTCATTTTATTGTTGGAGAAATTGAAAAGGCGGGCGATATCCCCTTTAAACCACTCAAATCGGCGGCTATTGCGGGGGAAAATCGATGATTTACAAGCTTTTCATCGTTTACCAGCATTATTCAACAGCCTGTTAGAATAGCGCCACCTAAGCTGTTGAAATCAATATGCAAGCACTCAAAAACGCAATTTTAGCCCAATCCCGATTGTGGCAGCAGCCGAAAATACGCCGCACCGCCGTCGTCGCGCTGATTTCGTGCTTCGGTATGGTCGCAGCATTTGGCACCGTGCCGGAAATGCCGCTACAACCACTCACCAGCCAAACCGTGGTTGAAGCGCTCACCCTGAACATCGTGGCCACCGAAACCGAGCCGGCGCCGCAGGTGTACTGGCACGAGGAGCGCTTCCAGCGTGGCGACACCTACACCGCATTTTTGCAGCGCCTCGGCGTTAGCGACGAGGAGGCGCAACGCTTGATGCGCCGCTCGGAAATGGCCAAGCCCCTGCGTGCCTTGCGTCCGGGTTCCACCGTGCAAGCGCAGACCGCCGACGATGGCAGCCTGTTGTCGATGCGGCTGATTGCTTCGCGCGACACGGTGGTCGGTGTCGTTCGCGAGGGTGAGGGCTTTCGCGCGATCGAAGAGTCCGGCACGCTGGTGCGACAGACACAAGTGAAGTCCGGTGAAATCCGCAGCTCGCTGTTCGCCGCGACCGATGCGGCCGGCGTGCCCGACAACGTCGCCACCCAGCTTGCTGATATTTTCGGCGGCGATGTCGATTTTCACCGCGACCTGCGCCGCGGGGACAGCTTCAGCGTGGTCTATGAGATCCATTACTTCAACGGCCGTCCGGTCTATTCGGGCCGCGTACTGGCGGCGGAGTTCGTCAACAACAAAAGAACGCTGCGTGCGGTCTGGTTTGACGAAGAAGGTGAGGGCAGGGGCGGCTATTACACCCCTGATGGCAAAAACATGCGCAAAGCCTTTTTGCGCTCGCCGCTGGAGTTCTCACGCGTGACCTCCGGCTTTGCCATGCGCTTTCATCCCATTCTGCAGCAATGGCGCGCCCACAAGGGCGTCGACTATGGCGCTCCGAATGGAACGCGCGTACGCGCCACGGGTGACGCGATCGTCGAATTCGCCGGCCGCCAGGGCGGCTACGGCAATGTCGTGATCCTGCGCCACAGCGGCAGTTACAGCACCACCTACGGCCACCTTTCGGGCTTCGCCCGGGGCATCAAAAAAGGCGTACGTGTCGCCCAGTCTGATGTCATCGGCTTTGTCGGGCAGACCGGCTGGGCGACCGGCCCGCACCTGCACTACGAATTCCGGGTCAACAACGAGCACCGCAATCCGCTCACCATCGCTCTTCCGACGGCACTGCCCGTTCCCGCAGGCAAGCTGGCGGTGTTTCACGCTTCTGCGACACCGCTTGCCGGACAACTCGACCTGCTGCGCAACACCAACCTCGCCTTGATGGAGTGAGCGTCTCCGGCCTCTACATCGGCCTGATGTCGGGTACCAGTCTCGACGGCGTGGACGCCGCCGCGGTCGAATTTGCAGACAGCGGGCTGCGACTGCTTGGAACGTCCTTTATCCCCTACCCCGATGCGCTTCGCGTCGCACTGCTCGCCTTGCACGACAGCGGCACAGATGAGTTGCACCGGGCGGCGCAGTTATCATTGCAACTCAGCCGCCTCTACGCTGAGGCGGTCAACGAACTGATCGCAAAAAAGGCCCTCAAGGCCGGCGATATCGCGGCGATCGGCTGCCACGGACAAACCGTGCGCCACAGGCCGGAGCTCGGCTACACGCTGCAATTGGGTGCGCCGGCCTTGCTGGCAGAACTCACCTCGATCAGCGTCGTCGCCGACTTTCGCAGCCGTGACATCGCCGCGGGCGGGCAGGGTGCGCCGCTGGTACCGGCCTTTCATGCGGCGCTGTTCAGCCATTCGGAACGGCACCGTGCCATCGTCAACATCGGCGGCATCGCCAACCTGACCGACCTCCCGGCGGGTGACCCCGCCGGGGCCAGCGGCTTTGACACCGGCCCGGGCAACCTGCTCATGGATGCCTGGGCGGCGAAGCATCTGGGCACGCCCTGCGACACTGGCGGGGCGTGGGCCGCATCGGGTCGTGTTGTGGCGACGCTACTCGAGACCATGCTCGCGGACCCGTATTTCGCCCTATGCGCGCCCAAAAGCACCGGGCGTGATCATTTCAATTTCGCCTGGATAAAATCACATTCGCTCGCTGGACTCGCGCCTAAAGACGTGCAGGCAACCCTGGCTGAACTTACGGCCCGCTCGATCGTCCATGCGGTGAAGGCATCAAACGCAAATGAACTCTGGCTTTGCGGCGGCGGCGCACACAATAGCGAACTGGTCAGACGTATTGCGGCCCACCTGCCCGACTGCCCGGTCGGCAGCACCGCCGATCTGGGCCTCGATCCGGATTGGGTCGAGGCGGCCGCCTTTGCCTGGCTGGCAAAACAGGCGATGGCTCATCAGAGCGGCAATCTCCCGGCGGTCACCGGCGCAAGGGCGCCACGCGTGCTCGGGGCGATCTATCCCGGCTAAAAAGCCCTTTAAATTCCGATGAAGTCCTTTTTTACCGATCACCCGACGCCACTCTGACTGCGCCGATTTCACCCCACTTCCCCCAAACCGAACCTACACCGTCACCCGCCAATCATGAATCCAAACCAAGTACTGCACGAAGTCGCACAACTAGCGCAACAGGGACAACTCGATTTGGCGCAAAAAAAATGCCGCGCCTTCATCGAAAAATTTCCCGCCAATCTCGAGGGGCAGAGACTCTA
>CAMDRY010000333.1 GCA_945906975.1 Bordetella parapertussis
GGCAGACGCAGCGAGCGGCCATCGATGAAACCCTTACGGCTGTAATCGGTGACCAGATACTCGCTGATCACCTTTTGCGCACCGTAAGAGGTCTGCGGATTGGGCGTGGTGCTGTCATCGAGCACATCGGGCATATCACCGCCGAAGGCTGCGACAGAGCTGGCGAGCACAAAGCGCGGCGGGCGCACGAGTTTGCGGCAGGCCTCAAGCAACACGCGACAGCCGTCAAGGTTGACCTTCATGCCAAGATCAAAATCTGCCTCGGCACCGCCGCTGACCACAGCGGCAAGATGGAACACCGAAGCGGTGTCCTTGTCGAGGGCCGCCTCTATCGCCGCCGGCGAACTGACATCGCCAACGACGCATTTAATGCGCGCATCCGCGACTGGCGGGAAAGCCGTGTCGAACAGGGTGACCTGGGTCACCTTTTGCGGCTTGCCCTCGCCGTCCGCCAACTGCCCCCCGGCGAGGATTGCCCTGGCGATACGATAGCCGATGAACCCGCCCCCACCCGTGATGAATACTTTCATGCGACGCCCCCTTGCCTTGTTTGTTTTTTGGTATGCCACACTGCCGCCGCCTTGGACCGCAGCAGATGCACGTACATACGTACATACAACCCGGCATCATTCTAATTTCTAATCGACGCTTGCGCCTATCGACTCCAAAAAGTCCACCGCCTCGGCCTCGCTGCGGCTGCGGCGCATCGGCGGCAGGCTGGCCAGTATGGTGCGGCCGTAGGCCTTGCTCGCCAGGCGCGGATCGCAAATGGCCAGCACGCCGCGGTCAGCCTCGTCGCGTATAAGCCGCCCGGCGCCCTGCTTGAGCGCAATGGCCGCGTAGGGCAGCTGGTACTCCATGAACGCGTTACGCCCGGCCTTGGTCACCGCCTCAAGACGGGCCGCGAGCACCGGATCATCGGGCGGCGCGAAGGGCAGCTTGTCAATCACCACCAGCGAGAGCGCCTCGCCGCGCACATCGACGCCCTCCCAGAAACTCGCGCTACCAACCAAGACCGCATTACCAAGGCGCCGGAAGCGCGCCAGCAACTCAGTCCGCGAGCCCTCGCCCTGCAGCAACAGCGGATAGTCCAGCCCCTCGGCGGCAAGCCGGCTGCGCAACAGTTCATGGGCAAGCCGCATACCGCGCAAGGTTGTGAACAACATAAAGGCGCGGCCGCGGCTGGCGCGCAGCAAGGGCAGCGCCGCGTTCACCACCGCTTCGGTATGCTCGCGTGAATTGGGCTCGGGCAGTCCGGCCGGAAGGTATAACAGCGCGTTGTTGGCGTAATCGAAGGGACTACCCCAGCAGCCGGTCTTCGCCGACTCCAGGCCCAGTTGCGCGCAGTAGTGATCGAATTTTCCGTTCACGGCCAGCGTTGCCGACGTGAACACCCAGGCGCGCGGCCGCCCCGTCAGCTGGGCACGGAAAATTTCCGCGATAGACAAGGGCGTCGCATGCAGCGCCAGCGCCTGGCTGTAAGCCTCGACCCAGCGCACCATCTCGCCCTCGTCGTGGCGCAGCCAGCGCGTCAGGCGCGCCGCCAGCTCCGCCGCCCGCTGCCAGCAATTCTCCAGCCCCTCGCCGCGCTCGGCCTGGCTCTCGAGTGTGGCCGCCAGCGCCTGCAAGGCATCGATCAGCGATTTCATCACCACCTCAAATCCGGCGCGATCAGCAATGCTCTTGTAGGGCAGGCGCGTGTTGGATTCGGGAAGGGCCAGCCGCAGGTCACGGCCGGCTTTTTCGACGCGACGGATCAGCTCGGGCAGCACCGTCACATCGCGTGCCACGCTCAAGGCCTCGACCTGCGTATCGCGGCACAAATCTGTTATCTGCCCGGTCGAAACGGTCTCGCCAAAAAACAGCGTCGCCGTATCTGGCAACTGGTGCGCCTCGTCAAAGATCACCGTATTGCAGGCGGGCAGCAACTCGGCCATACCCTCATCGCGCAACACCACATCGGCAAAAAACAAATGGTGGTTGACTACCACCACCTCGGCATTAAGCGCCTCGCGCCGCGCCGCCAGGACGAAGCACTCCTTGTGATTGGGACAAGATTGCCCGAGGCAGTTTTCGCGCGTAGACGTGGCATAAGCCCAGGCCGGCGAATCCTCGGCGACTTCGGCCAGTTCGCCCCGGTCGCCGCTGGAGGAGGCACGCGCAAAATGCTCTATCAGCCGCAAGTCGCGCGCCGCCTCGCGCGTGGGCAGGCGCGCCTCCTTGAGATTATTTGCCAGATGATAGTGGCAGACGTAATTGGCGCGCCCCTTGAGCAGCGCGATGGTGACCGGCACACCAAGGGCGTCGCGCACCGCGGGCAAATCGCGGGTGAACAACTGATCCTGCAGGGTCTTGGTTCCGGTCGAGATAATGACCTTGCCGCCCGAGAGCAGCGCTGGAACAAGATAAGAGACCGTCTTACCGGTACCGGTACCGGCCTCGGCCACCAGCACCGCGTTGTCGCGAATGGCCTCGGCGATGCAAGCGGCCATTTCCATCTGCTGCGGACGTTGTCGGTAGGAGGCGATGCTGCGGCTAAGCAGGCCATCAGATGCGAACACCTGCTCAAGCGTGGGTACGGTCATATCGCCGGCATGTTATCACCGGTACCGCGCGCCTCATACGAAAAACCCCGGGAAAAACCGCCCCGTCACCCGGCCAAAGCCGCAACAGCTATTTTATTTCCTCGACTCTGACCCAGACACGACGGATGTCGCGGCGTTCGCCGCTTGATCCATACAGGATACCCGCGCCCTGGCGCGACTCATCCTGACTGACACCGCCAAGCTCAAACCATTCTCCCAACCGCCCGCTGGCCGTGGTGGTAATGCGCTGGCTACTGATACTGCCCGGACCGGCGCCACCCAGCGTTTCACGTCGCGGACTGATTTCAAGCTGCACCATGTCACCCGACAGTCGTGGCACGACCTCGAAACCGGTACTCGCGTCCCGGTAAGTGGTGGTTTCTGACACCAGTCCGCCCTGATTGGCGCCGGCAACAGAGCCGATCGTACTGCGCGTGGTCACCGGCACCGACTGGCCGACGTTGATGGTCGCCGGGTAGCCCTCCAGCACCTGCAGGCGCTGGCTCATGCTCTCGTCGCTGCTATTGCGGTTATCGAACACGCGCGCCCGGATATCAGCGCCGCCACGGGAACCGATGCTGCCGCCAACGCTGGCGCCACGGCCCTGCACATTGTCAGCGGTATCCTGGCGCACCGAAATCATCAAGCGCCGCGGCTGGCTGTCTATGCTGGCGAGCACGCGCCTTATTTCGTCGATGTTGCGGCGACTGGCGCGCAGGACAATCTGGTTGTGCATACCCGACACCGCCCCACCTGGTTCGAGCAGGGGCCGCAAGATCGGCAACACCTGCTCGGCGTTGCGGTATTTGAGCGTCAGCACCTCCACATCGGCACGCGCCGCGCCGACCGCGCACATGGCAAGGCACGTGGCAACCCACGTGGCAACAAACAGCAGGAATGCGAACGGCCGTGAACGATTGGACATGGACATATGAAGCTAGATATCGGCAAAGAACAGGCTAAATCAAGTAACGCCTCAACGATAGAACGAACATACAAACGAACATACGCGCGTCCATGGCGCGCGCGCGGGCCTATGCAAGAACAGCGTGTCTTTACAACGCCCTGCGATAAGCCTAAAGTGCTTGAATAATGAGCCTTAACCATATGTTTTTTTGTGCATTTACGGCGCACATCCTGCTCCTTTCAGGCTGTGCCGGCCTGCTCTTGCCCGAGCCCACGCCGGTAAGGCCCGAAGCGCAGAGTGCAACGCAGGACAATCGGGCACAGGAAACGCCGCAATCGGCATCTGCCGCGCAGGCGGCAGAACGGTCGCCGGAAATGATCTTCCAGGCACTCGCCGCCGCGGACAGGCCTTATCAGCGCGGCGGACAGTCGCATGCCAGCGGCTTCGATTGCAGCGGACTTGTCGCGCACGTTTATCGCGCCGCCTTCGGCTTGACGCTGCCTCACAATACCCGCGCGCAAAGCAAACTCGGTCAGTCTATTGCGCGCGAAGCCTTGCTGCCGGGTGATCTGGTTTTTTACAACACCCAGGGGCAGACCTTCTCCCACGTCGGCATTTACCTGGGCGAAGACAAATTCATCCACGCACCCAAGCCCGGCAGCGCAGTGCGCGTCGAAAGCATGCGCGGAACATACTGGACGCGTCGCTACGATGGCGCACGTCGTATCGCCTCAATCTGAGCGCACCGCGCTCCT
>CAMDRY010000334.1 GCA_945906975.1 Bordetella parapertussis
CTTCTTGAAATCTTAGTATGTCCGCTTTGCAAGGGGCCGCTTGTCTTGCGCAAAACCGAGCAGGAACTGGTTTGTAAGGCGGACCGTCTCGCATTTGCAATTCGCGATGGTATTCCCGTGATGCTCGAAGGCGAGGCGCGCAAGCTCGAGCCGCTCGAAGAGATCGAATAACAAGGGGCCTGGTCTTATGCCGGTCCCGTTTCGCGTTGTCATTCCCGCACGCTTTGCTTCGAGCAGGCTGCCGGGCAAGCCCCTGGCCGACATCGGTGGCAAGCCAATGGTGGTGCGCGTTGCCGAGCGCGCCAGACTGAGCGGGGCAAGCGCCGTGGTGATCGCCACCGACCACGCCGACATTCTTGCCGCGGCGCGCGAGCACGGCGTTGACGCACTGATGACCCGCGCGGAGCACGCGACCGGCACCGACCGCATTGCTGAGGTGGTGATGCAACTTGGGCTCGCTGATGATGCCATCGTTGTCAACCTGCAGGGCGACGAGCCCTTGGCGCCGCCGCAATTGCTGGTGCAGGTGGCTGAATTATTAAGTGACAGGGATGATGCTGCGATGGCCACCGCATGCCATGCCATCCACGATAGGCAGGATGTATTCAGCCCCAACGTGGTCAAGGTGACATTGGACAAGCGCGGGTACGCCCATTATTTCAGCCGAGCACCGATCCCCTTCTGGCGCGACGGTTTCGGCCAGGGGAGGGCGGACCTGCCGGCGCAGGACGCCTACTTTCGTCATGTCGGGCTTTACGCCTATCGCGCCGGCTTTTTACGCACCTACGGCAGTCTTGCGCCGGCCCCGGCCGAGCAGCTTGAATCCCTGGAGCAATTACGCGCGCTGTGGCATGGCTATCGCATCGCAGTAGCGGTCTGCGCTGAGGCGCCGCCCGCAGGGGTGGACACGCCCGAGGATCTGGCTCAGGTGCGCGCCATTTTTGCCGCGCTGTGATCGCGCGGCCCTTCTATGGAGTTTGACCGCGGAACGCGGAACCGGTAAGTTCAGTACTTTAATGATTCGGTCCAATTGGCAATAGGCAGTATATAGGGTCGGACATAACGATAAGGACACACTCATGCGGCTCATCCTGCTCGGGCCACCGGGTGCTGGGAAGGGAACCCAAGCCAGCTTCATCAAGGAGAAGTTTGGAATCCCGCAAATCTCCACCGGAGACATGCTGCGTGCCGCGGTGAAGGCCGGTACGCCGCTCGGGATCGCCGCTAAAAAGGTGATGGATTCGGGCGGCCTTGTTTCCGACGACATCATCATCGGCCTCGTCAAGGAGCGCCTCAAAGAGCCCGATTGCGCCAAAGGCTACTTGTTTGACGGCTTTCCGCGCACCATTCCGCAGGCGGATGCGATGAAGGCGGCCGGGGTCGGTCTCGATTTCGTGCTCGAGATCGATGTGCCCGACGCCGAAATCATCTCGCGCATGAGCGGCCGGCGCGTGCACGCCAGCAGCGGCCGCACCTACCATGTCCTATTCAACCCGCCCAAGGTGGCCGGCAAGGACGATGTGACGGGCGATGATCTGATGCAGCGCGACGATGACCGTGAGGAAACGGTAAAAAAACGGCTCGAGGTCTATCATTCGCAGACGCGGCCCCTGGTCGATTACTACTCCCGTTGGGCCGCCGCCGCCGATGCGCGCGCGCCAAAATACCGCAATATTGCCGGCACTGGCGCAGTGGAGGAAATCCAGCGCCGCGCCCTCGGCGCGCTGGTTTGATAGTGATGCAAAGCAAACGATGACACGCACTCCCGGGCGCAGGGTTACGCTGACCCAGTATCTGATCGAGCAGCAGCGCGAAAAGGGCGCGGTTTCAGCCGACCAGCGCCTGTTGATTGAGGTGGTCACGCGCGCCTGCAAGATGATTGGCAACGCCGTGTCAAAAGGCGCGTTGGGCGGCGTGCTCGGCGGGGCCGGCAGTGACAACGTGCAGGGCGAGGCGCAGAAAAAACTTGATGTCATTTCCAACGAGGTGCTGCTCGAAGCCAACGAATGGGGCGGGCACCTGGCGGCGATGGCCTCGGAGGAGATGGAGCATCCGCACCCCATTCCGAGCCGCTATCCGCGCGGCGAGTTCCTGCTCTTGTTTGATCCGTTGGACGGCTCGTCCAACATTGACGTCAACGTGTCCATCGGTACTATTTTTTCGGTGTTGCGCTGTCCCGAGGGCGTTCAGGAGCCGGATGAACAAGCTTTCCTGCAACCCGGGCGCGAGCAGGTGGCTGCGGGGTTTGCCGTTTACGGGCCCTCGACCATGCTGGTGCTCACGGTCGGGCACGGCGTGGCGGCGTTCACCCTGGATCGCGAGCTTGGCAGTTTTGTGCTGACCGACGCGGCGGTCACCATCCCCGCCGACACCCAGGAATTCGCCATCAACATGTCCAATATGCGGCACTGGTCGGCGCCGGTGAAGCGCTACATCGACGAGTGCCTCGCCGGCAAGACCGGCGTACGCGGCAAGGATTTCAACATGCGCTGGGTGGCCTCCATGGTTGCCGACGTGTTCCGCATCTTGTGCCGCGGCGGCGTGTTCTTGTATCCGTGCGATGCCAAGACACCGAAGGGCCGCTTGCGCCTGCTCTACGAGGCCAATCCCATGGCCTTCATCGTCGAACAGGCCGGTGGTGCGGCAACCGATGGCGCGACGCGCATACTCGACTTGCAGCCCACGGCGCTGCACCAGCGCGTGGGCGTGGTGCTCGGGTCGCGCAACGAGGTCGAGCGTGTGACCGCCTACCATTGCGAAGCGCGCGATTCGGGACATGTCGCAGAGACCGCGTAACGGCCTTTACGCCCAATCGGGCGGGATGACCGCGGTCATTAACGCTTCGGCCGCCGGCGTGATTGAAACCGCGCGCAGCTTTGCAAAAGCCGGCAAGGGTGGCAGGCCCGCAATAGGCAAGATATTTGCCGGCCGCAACGGCATTCTGGGCGTGCTCACCGAAGACCTGATCGACACCTCCAGGGAGTCCGCCTCGGCCATTTCCGCGCTCAAGCACACGCCGGGCGGCGCCTTTGGATCCTGCCGCTACAAGCTCAAGGGCTTTGATGAAAATCGTGTGCAGTTTGAACGCCTGATCGAGGTGTTCCGCGCGCACGACATCGGTTATTTCTTTTACAACGGCGGCAATGATTCGGCCGACACCTGCTACAAGGTGTCGAAGATTTCCGCGCGGCTCGGTTATCCGGTGTCGTGCATACATGTGCCCAAGACCGTGGATAACGACCTCGCCTTGACTGACAATTCGCCGGGTTTCGGTTCGGTGGCCAAATATGTCGCCACATCCATGCGCGAGGCGGCCTTCGATATCGCATCGATGGCCAAGACCTCGACCAAAATATTTGTCATGGAGGTGATGTGCCGGCACGCCGGCTGGATTACCGCGGCGGTCGGGCTTGCGGCCGACAAGGGGCATGACATACCCCTGCTGCTGCTGTTTCCGGAGGTGATTTTCGACGAGAAGAGATTTCTCGCCCGCGTTGATGCGCTGGTGCGCTCGCACGGCTATTGCTGCATCGGCGTCTCAGAGGGGCTTCGGGCGCCCGACGGGACTTTCTTTTCCGAGGTCGGGATCAAGGATGCGTTCGGGCATGCACAGCTGGGGGGCGCGGGCGAACTGGTTGCCAAGCTTGTGCGGCAAAAACTCGGCTACAAATATCATTGGGCGCTGGCCGATTATCTGCAGCGCTCGGCGCGGCACCTCGCCTCCAAGACCGACCTTGAGCAGTCTTACGCGGTGGGCAGGGCTGCGGTGGAATACGCGTTGCAAGGGTTGAATGCCGTCATGCCGGCCCTTCGCCGCACCAGCCAGACGCCATATCGCTGGACGCTGACCCCCGCGCCGCTGGCGCGCATCGCCAACAGGGAAAAAAAACTGCCCGCATCGTTTATCGGCGCCGGCGGATTTGGTATTACGGGAAAGGCGCGCGAGTACCTTGTTCCGCTGGTTCAGGGTGAGTCGCCGCCGCCTTACCGCAATGGCCTGCCTGACTATCCGGTGCTTAAAAACGTGCCGGTTCCCAAGCGCCTGGGGCTGTTCACGGTCTGAGGCGACTGCGCCGACGCTTCGCTTCGGGGTCCTCCGCCTTGGGTGTTCGGTCTTCGGTTTTCGGTGTGCGGTCTGCGGCGGGCGCCAAACGCCAAACGCCAAACCGCCCCAAGCCCAAACATGCGTAGCAGGGCGGTGCCTTGACAGGCCCGAATTGCCCTGCCCCCGGGTGCCAAAGCGGG
>CAMDRY010000335.1 GCA_945906975.1 Bordetella parapertussis
TGTGATAGCGTTGCTCAAAGGTGAGATGCTTGTAGCGCATGGGATGCTCCTATCCGTCTTCGCAAACAGAAAGGTACACCCCGGGGCATCTCACCTTCCTCTAAAGCCCGGATGTTGCACTTCGAGGTTTAATTCGCATATTGGCTGGAAACCCGCGCTAGTCGGTCGTTTCCAACCTCCGCCTTAGTTAATCGTCGCCCCGGTCTCTTTCACCACCTTGCCCCACTTGTCGTACTCACTGCGCAGCAGCGCGGTAAATTCCTCCGGGCTGCTGGTGCTCACTTCGACGCCGGCGGCGAGGATGAGTTTGCGCGTTTCGGCCGAACTGAGGGCCTTGATGATTTCACTGTTGAGGCGGGTGACGATGTCACGCGGCAGGCCGGCCGGCCCGAGCAGGCCGAGCCAGATGGTGGCGTCGTAGCCCTTGATGCCAGCTTCGTCCATGGTCGGCACGTCGGGCAGGTCGGGCGAGCGCTTGCGCGTGGTGACGGCAAGCGCACGCAGCCGGCCGCTGGGGATGTAGGGCAGGGCATTGGGCATGCCGACAAATCCGAGCTGCACCTGGCCGCCGACGATGTCCTGCATCGCCTGGCCGCTGCCCTTGTAGGGCACGTGATTGATTTGCACGCCGCCCATGGTGGCGAACATCGCACCCACCAGATGTTGCGCACTGCCGTTGCCCGAGGAGGCGTAATCGAGCTTGCCCGGCTGCGCTTTGGCCAGCGCCAGCAGGTCGGCCACCGATTTCACCGGCAGTTTGGGATTGGCGATCAGCACGTACGGGCCCTCTACAAGCTTCATGATTGGCGTGAAGTCCTTGAACACGTCGTAGGGCATGGACTTGTACAACCACGGGCTGCTCACCTGCGTGGTCGAGACCATCACCAGGGTGTAGCCATCGGGTTTGGACTTGGCGACGTAATCGCTGCCTATGGTCGAGCCGGCCCCCGGCTTGTTCTCGATGACCACCGGTTGGCCGAGCGACTCAGTGAGTTTTTGTCCGAGAATGCGCGCCACCACGTCGGTAAAGCCGCCGGGTGAGAAGGGCACCACCAGCTTGACCGGTCGTGATGGCCAGGCCTGCGCCTGCGCCAGTGAGGCCGCAAGGAACAAGGTGATGGCGGCGGTGGCGCGCAGGGTCTGTCTCATCGATGTCAGCCTCGATAGAGCGGTTCGGGTTGGGTGAAGAAGGAATGCAATATGTGATAGGCCATGAGGTAATTCTTTTGCTGGAAGCTCGCGTGCGAGATGCCGGCCATGACGGTGAACTGCTTGTCGTTGTTGGGCAGCTTTTTGTAGAACTCAATGAGGTCGTTAAAGCTGGCGATGCCATCGTATTCACCACGCATGACGATGCACGGCACGCTTATTTTTTCCGGGTCGACGAGCGGCAGTTTCGAGCACATGTCGACGTAGGTGCCGGTGGGCATGGAGTCATCGAGTGTCAGGATGGCGTCGGCGAAGGCGTTGACCGTGGCCTTGTCGGCGGTGTCCGGGTGGTCGCGCGTGAACACGCTCTCGACAAAGGCGCGGTCTATGGGGCGGCGGTTCTTGGCGATAAACTCGGGCAGTTTTTTCTTGCGCTGTTCCAAGGTCGGGCTGTCCGCGCCGGTCCAGACAAAGGCGTCGAGCGCCACGCGCGCCACGCGCTCCGGGTGGCGCTGCGCGAACAGCGCGGCCTTGAGGGCGCCCGATGAGATGCCGTAGACCAGCAGCTTTTTCGCACCGGTGGTTTTGGTGATGTAGTCGCTGGCTGCCTCCAGGTCATCGGCGCCGTTGGAGATGTCGGCGTTGATCGGGCGCGTCTTGGTCGAGCGGCCGTAGCCCTCGTTGTCCAGCGACCAGGTGTCAAAGCCGCGGTCGCGGAACCATTCCATCACCGAAGAGTAGGGCCGGCCGGGCACGCTCAGGTCGAAGGTCGGTTGCGAGGCCATGGACGAGCCGTGCACGAACAGAATGGTACCGGCGTGTGCGATCCCGGCCTTGGCCGGCTTTTGCCACATGAACAGCTTGATTTCGTCCGCGCCGGCTTGCCTGCTGGTCCAATGATCCTTGCCGCCTGTCCACGTGACTGCTGTGCGCATGTTCGCTCCGATTGCATTGATGTTTGTTTGGGTGTGCGTTTGAACGACGCGGCCAGTCTACCTGAGCGGCGTGCCGCTGTGCGCGGCGGGGGTGGGCGCTGCGCCGGCGCTGTAATAGAATGGCCGCCCTGCCATCTTCAGGTTTCTCTCATGACTGTTCACACGTTCGCGCTGCGCCTGTTCGCTGTTGTCGCGCTGTTTTCCGCACTGGCACCGCAATACGCGGCGGCGCAGACCTTCCCGTCAAAACCGGTGAAATTTATCGTGCCGTTTTCGCCGGGCGGGCTGTCCGACACCGTTGCGCGCTTGCTCGGCCAGGAGCTCTCCGCCGTCTGGGGGCAACAGGTGCTGGTCGACAACCGTCCCGGCGCGAGCGGCATCATCGCCAGTGAGCTGGTGGCCAAATCGCCCGCGGACGGCTACACGCTGCTGTTCGCCGACCCGCAGCATCTGGCCATCAATCCGGCCATGAACGCCAGGCTTTCCTACAACCCCGTGCGCGATTTTGCGCCGGTCACGCTTGCCGCCTACGGCCCGCTGTTCCTGGTGGCCCATCCGTCGGTCGAGGCCGACTCCCTGCCGGCCCTGGTGCGCCTGGCGAAGTCAAAGCCCGGCCAGCTCAATTACGGCTCCGCCGGCTCGGGCAGCATTCATCACCTGACCATGGAGAGCCTCAAGGCCGGGCTGGGACTGGATATCGTCCATGTGCCTTACAAGGGTGCCGCGCAGGCGGTGCCGGCGCTGGTCAGCGGCCAGGTCGCGCTGACTATTTCTGCGCTGCCTTCGCTGGCGCCGCACGTGAAGGCCGGCAAGGCGAAAATACTGGCGGTGAGTTCGGCCGTGCGTTCCCCGCTCGCGCCCGAGGTGCCGACCATCGCCGAGCTGGCGCTGCCCGGTTTTGATTTCGCCGGACAGATCGGCATCGTTGCACCGGCGGGAACGCCGCGCGAGGTGATCGCAAAACTCAACGCCGACATCATCGCGGTGCTCAAGCAGCCGGCGTTCGTGGCGAGAATGGCCGGCCTTGGTATCGACACGGTGGGCAACAGCCCCGAGGCCTTCGCCGCGATCATCCGCACCGATATCGACAAGTATGCGCGGGCGGTAAAGGTGTCCGGTGCGACCGCCGACTAGCCGGCAGGCACCGCGCTCCGCTTGCCGGTCATTTGCCGGAAAGCCCCACCCAGAGCGGATCTCCAGCCGATGCATCGATGCTGCATCCATCACGCGCTTGACGCTGCACGCCGCGCAAGCGCATGATTTGCGCAGCCACCAATAGCGCATCGCCCTGCCGCAAGGTTCGCACCCACGATCCCGACGAACCTAAAAGCACTACTTGATTCCGGAGCCACCCGCCATGTCCTCTGTAATGCCTTCTGCCCCCAAGACCGACGCCGTCCCGGTGGTGATGCAAAGCCGCCCGCTTTGCAGCGCCACTGTCATGGACATGCCCAATATCGATTTCGCCAAGATCATCCACTACCTGACCGAAACCGGGAAACGCACTTTCGCCGTCTGGCAGGAACCCGAGTCGCTGGCGTTTGTGGCGCGCGGTCGCGAGTACCGCAGCGAATTTCACATCAATAACAGTCACGAAGTGCAGTACTCGCTCAAGGGCGACCTCAACCTGCATTACCGCACGCCCGATGGCAAGGAGCACATCGCCCACGTGCCCGAGGGCTCCTGCCTGTACCAGCCGCCTTTGGTTCCGCATTCGCCGCGCTTTGGCCCGGAGTCCTTCCAGTTCATCATCGAGCGCATGCGCCGCCCCGGCGAGATCGATCGTTTTCACTGGTTCTGCCCTGCGTGCGACAAATTCCTGCATGAAGAGACCTTCGTCGTTGCCGACTACCGGCTTGATCCGGTATCGCGTGCCTACGAGAATTTTTTCACCTCCGAGGACTTCCGCACCTGCAAGCATTGCGGCACGGTGATGCCGGCGCCGGACGAGTTCAAGCAGAAGAAAAAGTGACGGCCGTTATACGCTCCCTGGACGGGCAGTTGCATCCGCCGCATGCCGCGCTGCTCGTTGTGGACATGCAGAATGACTTTTGCGCCGAAGGCGGTTATCTGCAGCGCGAGCGCGGCTACGATGTCAGCGCCATCCCGGGCATTGCCGCGAACATCGCGCGCCTCATCGATGCGGCGCGGG
>CAMDRY010000336.1 GCA_945906975.1 Bordetella parapertussis
GTCGCGGCGCGATGGGCACAGGCGTTGATGAAGCCGCCAATGCCGCCGTCCTTCTTGCGCACCAGAAACACCGGTTGACGGCCGATGCGGGTGGAAAAATAATCACCCGAATTGCGGATTTGGCTCTCGTGCGCAAGAAACACCCAGCCGCCTTCAAAAAACAATTCCATTTCCGACTCAAAAATGTCGGGATCGGAATAAATCGCCCGATCGACGCGAAAACGACCTTCTCGCTCGTCGATCATTGCCGCAATGCGGTCGGACATCACCATCAAATCCTCCTTGGGTTGCTTTCCCCCGCTCGGAACCCCGGCAGTTCAATCACCGGACGGCAACAGCGCGGCGTGCTCACTCGGATCCCCGGCTTGGTCTGCAGCTTTGGAGCCGGCGCTATGATAACTTCGTCGGCGTTTCCTTTGGAGGAAATCAGCACCGCCATTCCGGGAATGAAGTGCCGGGCCGGCGGATCGCCGGGGCCCTCTCAAGCAAAAATGGCTGGAAATGCCCGCCTGGCGCGCATTTTTAGCCGATGGGGACTGCTCCAAACCGATGCAATATCAATCCACCCCGCCCTTTAATAGGCCACGGATGAACCGCAGCTGAACCAAGGACGAAACACATTACGCCGACCAGGCCCCCGCTTAGTCGCTCACGCGCGTCGCTATGATTCAAACGCGAACGCAGGACAAAAAACATGGTAGAACTCTTGCTTAGGAATGCGGACGACCCATTCCACTTCCAGATAAACAAGGAGCAACGCCCGATGAATGCGCTATTGCGGCCCCTCTTAGCCTGTACCGCCCTTCTATTCACCATTGCCGTCTCACCCCACGCCCTTGCGCAAAGCTATCCCTCCAAGCCGATACGCATCGTAGTGCCCTACCAGGCCGGGGACCTCAGCGATGTGATCGCGAGGCTCATCGGGCAAAAGGTCAGCGAGCAGGTTGGGCAGCCGGTGATCGTCGACAATCGACCCGGGGCGAGCGGCATTGTCGGCCTGCAAGTAGCGCTGCAGGCGGAGCCCGACGGCTACACATTTGTTCTCGGGCAGATGGGCAGCATGGCGGTGTCCCCGAACCTGAACAAGCCAAACTTCGATATTCGCGCGGATTTCATTCCTGTCGCTGCAATGTTTTCCAACGACCTGATGCTGGTATCCAATCTGGATTTTGGCCCGAAGACGCTGCCCGAGCTGGTCGCATACTCCAAGGCCAATCCCGGAAAAGTACGCCTTGCGACCAACGGGGAGGGCGGTTTTCCTCATCTGTCGATGGAACTGCTCAAAGACCGCACCGGCATGGACTTCCTGCACATCCCGTACAAAGGCAACGCGCAAATTCCAGCTGATGTCATGGGCGGACGAATTGAACTGACCATCCTTGGCTTTACCTCCCTGCTGCAGAATGTGAAAGCAGGAAAGATGAAGCCAATCGCGATGACCGGCAAAAAGCGCTCGCCTACCGCGCCCGACATCCCGGCGTTCAACGAAACCGTTTCCGGCTACGAAGCGCTGGGCTGGTTCGGATTGTTCGCCCGCAAGGGCACCCCCCAGGATGTTGTCACGCGCATCAATACCGCCGTGAACAACGCCCTGAAAATGCCTGACATCATGCAGAAGTCCGAATCGCTGGGACTCGATATCTCCATGGGATCGCCGCAGTATTTCGAAGCAATCTGGGCCCAGGATTTCGCCAAGTGGGGCGACCTCATCCGCAAGCTCGGCCTCGATAAGCAAAAATAATTTAGCGCAAAACAAGGACTGCCAACATGAGCACGCACACCCCGCCCGCCTATGAACCTTTCGGCTGGCATCACTGGCCCGATGAATTCTGGATGTCCTACCAATTCCGCCGTGGCCTCGGAGAGACCCAGGAAGGAGGCGGCGCGGTAAGCGAGGTTTTCCAGGCGGCGAGCAAAATCATTCCCGGAGATTACGAAAGTTGGCACCGCGAATGGACCCACATCGCGAACCGCAACGAATTGCGCGGCGACGAAGCGATGGGCAAGGGACATGTACGCACCGCAATGAATTGCTGGCTGCGGGCGGCAAATTATTTTCGTGAAGCGGAATTTTGGCTCAAGGCCGACGACCCGCGCCGTCTCGCCACATTCGACCGCTGCGAGGCGGCCTCGGCCAAATGTTTCCTGCAGCTCACGCCCAAGGCCGAAATTGTCGAAATACCCTATGAAAACGGCAAATTCATGCCCGGATACTTCATCCGCTCCGCCAATGGCGGCGACAAGCAGCCGGTGCTGATCTCGGTCGGCGGGCTGGATTCCTTCAAGGACGAAATGTGGTTCATGACAGGCCGCGGCGCCGTGCAACGCGGCCTGTCCGTACTGCTGCTCGACGGTCCCGGCCAGGGTGGGACGCTGCGCCGGCACGGCATCCCCACCCGCTACGACTACGAGGTGCCCGTCGGGCGCGCCATTGACTGGCTGGAAACGCGCGCGGATGTCGATGTCTCGCGCATCGCGGTGAGCGGCTCTAGCCTCGGCGGTTATTACGCCGCGCGTGCCGGTGCCATGGAACCGCGTCTTGCCGCCTGTATCTCACACGGTGCAATCTGGGATATCCATGAACGCTGGAAGGTCCGCGACGAAAATCACGGCCTCGCAGGCCATATCAAGTGGGTGTTCGGCGCGAAATCGATGGCTGAAGCCACTGAAATCGCCAAGCCGTTCAAGCTCGACGGCGTGCTCGAGCACATGAAGTGCCCCTACTTGATCATACACGGCGGCCATGACGTACTTGGCGTTGAGACGGTAAAGACCGTCCATGACTACGCCTTACAACATGGCGTCAAAGCAACACTGCGGCTTACCAGCGAGGAGGAAACCGGCGCCGAGCACTGCCAGCACGACAACCCGACCCTAGGCCAGGAATTGATGCTCGACTGGCTCTGCGACGTCTTTGGAATAGACCAGACCCGCCTCGCCTTTTATCCGGGCTGAGCACGATTGGCTTAAACTTACCCGCACAACACGCGCTTTGACAAGAACCGAACAGGAGACCCGTAATGCCACAGATAAGCAATTACTCCGACAGCTACTTCTCGATGACATGGCTCGGCCCCAAGGGCTACCCGGACAACGGCAATTCAGGACGCTGCTATTTCACCGGCGTCCTTGGCATGCTGCGCCACTGGGGCGAGGACGATGTCCTATTCGCCGACGGGCTGAGCGGTGACGGTTTTTCATTCCGTTGGTGCCCGTCCTGGGGCGCACCCGCATTCAACGGCGGCAAGGGTGCGTTTCACGAAATCTGGGAGTACGTACCCAAGACCCTGGGTTTCACCTCAAACTGGGAGGAGGACACCGAAGGCGGCGTGGAAGAGGCGTTCGCCAAGCTGTGCGGCCTGATAGACCGCGGCATACCGGTTCAAGTCGGCGTGCACTACAGCATGCTGCTGCCCTACGGTGCAAAAACCTCGCCCCGGCTCGCGTTCCAGAAAGCCACCATGAAGGACTCTGGCTTCGGCCATCACGTCGTCATCGCCGGCTACGACCTGGAACGTCAGACCGTGACCATATGGGAACCGAACGACATCGCCGAAAACGCGCGCTACGAATGCCCGATCCCGGCGTTCAAGCAGGCGTGGACCGAGTCTCAGCAGCGCACCGGCGACCAGTACAAGGCTTGGGCGCATCACCATCCATGGGGCGGCCAGTGGAGCCTGCACGATGGCTACGGCCCTTTTCTGATGGTATGGGTCGAGCCCGGCCGCGACCCGAACTGGGATATTGCTGTTGCAATCCGGGACAGCTATCGCCGCAACCTGAAAATCCTGCACGGCGAATATCCCAAGCCCTATGCCCTGTTTGGCAACCAATGGCAGATTCCGCACTGGGAAACCGGCGCACCCGGCATGGCGCGTTGTGCCGCCGCCATCCTCAGGGGCGAGGTTGAGGACACCCTAACGCCAACCGGGGAGCGCCGCCCGCTGTTTGTAGCGGGCAACATACCGAACCACGGCGTGCTCGGCCGCCGGGCTGCGGCAGGCTATTTGAAGCGCGTGGCCATCGAATTGCAAAAACGCAACCTCGATGCAAGCGCAGTCGGCCAGGCCGCCCAGTTGATGGAGCAGTCATCGGCGCAGTTTCAGGTACTGCGCTACGAGAGCGACTTGAAAAAAGCCGGAGCGCTGCTCGCGGGCATCGCTGAACTGGAACTCTCCGTAATGGCCCAGATGGAACAAGGCTGGGCGTCGGTATCACACCTA
>CAMDRY010000337.1 GCA_945906975.1 Bordetella parapertussis
GCCCCCTGCCAGTCTATTTCCAGAACAATATCAATGCCCTCGGCACGTCTTGCGCTGATCCAGGCCTGCGATGTGCCATAGCGGTTACCGTGCACCTCGGCGCTTTCCAGAAATTCGCCCGCCGCCAGCATGCGGGCAAACGTGGGATGGTCGACAAAATGGTACTCGCGACCGTCGGCCTCGCCCGGGCGCGGCGCGCGTGTCGTGTACGAAACCGACAAGGCCAGCCCGGGAACCTCTTTGAGCATCGCATTAACGAGTGAGGATTTGCCCGCACCCGACGGTGCGCAAACGATAAACAGGGAGCCGGTCATGTTGGTAAATGGTAAATGGGGAATAGGGAATGGTACCCCGCCGACGAGCGGCGGCGCTGCGGCAGTGTTGGCATAAGAGCACCATTTACCATTTCCGATTCACCATTTCCCGGATTACTCGATATTCTGGATTTGCTCGCGCATCTGTTCGATCAACAGCTTGAGCTCGATGGCGGTTTCCGACAATTCCTTGGCCACTGATTTTGAACCAAGGGTGTTGGCTTCGCGATTGAGCTCCTGCATCAAAAAATCCAGGCGCTTGCCGGCCGCGCCGCCCTTGGCGATGACCCGCTGCACCTCGTCAAGGTGGGTGGAGAGCCGCGACAATTCCTCGGCGATGTCGATTTTCACGCCATAGAGCGCAACCTCCTGGCGGATGCGCTCCTCGTCGCCCGTTGCCAGCACCTCACGCACCTTTAACGAGAGCTTTTCCTGGTAGGCCGCGACAATCTGTGGCATCAGCGGCACCAAGACAGCGACCTTGCCGCGCATCGCATCAACGCGCTCGAGAATCATCTGCCCCAGCTTGGCACCTTCACGCAGGCGCGTCGCCGCCAGCTCGTCCATGCCGCGCCTGGCCAGCGCCAGCGCCGGTTCGCGCAAGGCGTCCAGCGCTACCTCGTTGCCGGCCAGAACACCCGGCCAGTGCAGCAATTCGCCAATGCCCAGCGGTTGCGCCTCGGGCACCGCCGCCTGCGCCTCACGCGCGAGCGCCGCCACGCGCAAGAGCAAGTCGCGATCGAGGGCCAGGCTTGCACCGGCCTGCAGGCGCGGCGTAAAACCCAGACGGCAATCGACCTTGCCGCGCGTCACCTGCGCGGCAATCAATTCGCGCAGCGCCGGCTCAAGGCTTCTCAGCTCCTCGCCGATGCGAAACTGGATATCGAGAAAACGGCTGTTGACGCTCTTGATTTCGAGCTGCAACGCACCCTGCGGGAGGTCGCCGGTCAGCGCGGCATACCCTGTCATGCTTGCGATCATGGGCAATCTCTTGAGGCTATTGTGAATGTGGTGGAAGTGGTGGCCGGGGTGACGGGGTTGACAGCGGGAACAGCGGCGGACAAGTTGAATAAGCAAACATGTGAACAAATCCCTGTGCAAATCCGAAGGCACTTTACTTTGCCGCTACAAAGCCAGAAAATCATTGCCAACACGATGCTCGGCGGTGGGTAATGGCTGCAGAACCGGCGCAATGCCAGGTCACAATACGGGTGCCGCTGCATGGCTGCAGTATGCTCAAGCACAGGCCGCTTCAAGGCGTTTCGGTGAAGCCGCAATCATCACGGCATGCACACACATCCAAGCCCCCCGCCAACCCCCTCTTGCCTGCCGGTCTTTGTTCAAAACCAAGTCGTTCATCATAACTGCCCAGCGCATTCCATGCCATCGCAAGCCAACCAACCTTTGCCCGATGGCTATCAACTGCAGAACTACAAGGTCACGCGCGTGTTGTCCTGCGGCGGCTTTTCCATCGTCTACCTCGCCAGCGATGAAAACGAGCAGCCGGTGGCGATCAAGGAATACCTCCCAAGCGCCCTCGCGTTGCGGCGCGGGGGCGACGCCCTGCCATCCATCGCGGACGAGAATATCGCCACCTTTCGCTACGGCATGAAATGTTTTTTCGAGGAAGGCCGCTCGCTCGCCCGCCTGTCCCATCCCAACGTGGTGCGCGTGCTCAATTTTTTCCGTGCCAACGAGACCGTCTACATGGTGATGCGCTACGAACGCGGCCGCACGCTGCAAGAGCATATCCAGGCGCGTCGCGGCACCATCCGCGAGACCTTCCTGCGCCACGTCTTCACCACGCTGCTCAACGGCCTGCGTGAGGTGCACACCAACAAGTTGCTGCACCTTGACATCAAGCCGGCCAACATCTACATCCGCAACGATGGCACGCCGCTGCTGATCGACTTTGGCGCGGCGCGACAGACGCTCACGGCAGAGGGTTTTCGCCTCAACCCCATGTACACGCCGGGCTTCGCGCCACCGGAGCAGTACAAGAACCGCGAATTGCTCGGCCCCTGGAGCGACATCTATTCGGTCGGCGCGAGCATGTACGCCAGCCTCGCCGGCGTGGCGCCGCAGTCGGCGGACGCGCGCATCGAGCGCGACCGCTACGTCTCGGCGACCAAGCTGTTTTCCGGCAAATACAGCCGCCACCTGCTCGAGACCATAGACTGGTGCCTGCAAATGGACCACATGAAACGGCCGCAAAGCGTGCTGTCGCTGCAAAAAGTGCTGTTGCGGGAAAAAGATCCGGAGACCGGCGGCAAGGCCGGCATCATGGAGAACCTGCGCGAGACCTTCATGCGCCTGGCACGGCCCAAGATCTGAGCAAGGCTCACAACGATGAAATTCTCCATCTACCAGGAAAGCCGGCGCGGCGGGCGAAAAACCAACCAGGACAGGCTCGCCTACAGCTACAGCCGCGATGCGCTGCTGCTGGTACTGGCTGACGGCATGGGCGGCCACCTTCACGGCGAGGTCGCGGCGCAAATCACCGTGCAGTTTCTCATCGAGGCGTTCGAACGCGAAGCCCAGACCCGGCTCGCCGACCCCTTTTTGTTCCTGATCAACTCGATCACCAACGCCCACCACGCCATCCTCGATTACGCCGCCACGCGCAAACTCGAGGACACGCCGCGTACCACCTGCGTCGCCTGCATCGTCCAGGATTCGATCGCCTACTGGGCGCATGTCGGCGACTCGCGCCTCTATCTCGTGCGCAACGGCCAGGTGCACGCGCAAACAAAGGATCACTCGCGCGTGCAGATGCTGGTGGACGCGGGGCGCATCCGCGAAGAGGCGGTGGCGGTGCATCCGGAGCGCAACAAGATCTACAACTGCCTCGGCTCGGAAGCGCCGCCGCAGGTGGATATTTCGCGCAAGACCGTGCTGCAAGAAGGCGACTCGCTGCTGCTATGCAGCGACGGCCTGTGGGGCCCGCTCAATGCACGCCTCATCTGCGCCGCCCTGCTCAAGGGCAATCTCATGAAGTCGGTGCCCGATCTGATAACCCAGGCCGAATCGCGCGCCGGCAAGGACAGCGACAATATCTCCGCCCTCGCCATCCACTGGCTTGAAAGCTACCCCGAGGCCGGCCTTCCGGGCGACGTTTCCACGCAAACCCTGGAACTGGGCCAGTTCTCCACGCAGATCGAGGACTTTGGCCGCACCGAGCCTGCCGTTGGCCGCGGCAGCGACCTCACCGACGAGGAAATCGAGCGCGCCATAGACGAGATCCGCAACGCCTTGCGCAAGAACACGGGCAAACCACCGCAATAAGGGCGCTTACGCAAATCCACCACGCTGCGTAAAATCAGCCCCCGGCCTGCGGCATGCCGCAACGCTAAGGTATCGCAGTCTCGCAGTATCGCAACATTGCAACATTGCACGGTCAGGACACACCGCCTTCCCCCGTCGTCGCGCACCCGTGCGTCGGCGCCCACAATGCAACACCCACCACCCGGAGCCCCCATTCATGCGCCCATCAGGACGAAGCCCCCAACAAATGCGCGAAGTGAGCATCACCCGCGGCTACACCAAACACGCCGAGGGCTCGGTGCTCATCGCCTTTGGCGACACCAAGGTGTTATGCACCGCCAGCGTCGAAGAACGGGTGCCGGGCTTTCTCAAAGGCAAGGGCCAGGGCTGGCTCACCGCCGAGTACGGCATGCTGCCGCGCTCGACCCACACCCGCTCCGATCGCGAGGCCGCGCGCGGCAAACAGTCGGGTCGCACCCAGGAAATCCAGCGCCTCATCGGCCGCAGCCTGCGTGCCATCACCAACCTCACCGCCCTCGGTGAGCGCACCATACAACTGGACTGCGACGTGCTGCAGGCCGACGGCGGCACGCGCACCGCGGCCATCACCGGCAGCTTTGTCGCGCTGCATGACGCCATTGCCAC
>CAMDRY010000338.1 GCA_945906975.1 Bordetella parapertussis
GACGCGCATCGCCGCCAGCGAGCACTGCGGCAACCAGGCGTGTGTGATGGGGCGCCATCTTGGCCTGCAATGCCATATCGAGATGACGCCGCAGATGATTCGCCGCTGGTACACCGACGGCGTCGGGGAGATTCTCGCCAGCGCGGGTCCGGCGGTGCAAAGCGCGGCGCAGATGGAGGAGGAGATCGATGCGCGGCTTGCCGCGCTCAACGGCGTCGCGCGTCGCTTGTACGACCACTGGGTTGAGGGCTTGCAGGGCTAGCGCGCACAGCAGCTTGCTGGCCTGGCCGGCCCGCCTAGTCGCGGAAATTATTGAATTGGACGGGCGTGTCGGTGACAGATTTCCTCACCAGCGCCATGGCTTCCTGCAGGTCGTCTTTTTTTGCGCCGGACACGCGCACGGCATCGCCCTGTATGCTCGCCTGCACCTTCAGTTTGGCATCCTTGATGGTCCTGACAATTTTTTTGCCCAGTTCCTGCTCGATGCCTTCCTTGACCTTGACCAGCTGTTTCATTTTTTCGCCACCGATTTTTTCTGGTTCCTGCGGGTCGAGCGAGCGGGTATCCAGGCCGCGCTTGCCGCATTTGATTCGGAACACGTCCATCACCTGCTGCAATTGGAAAACGCTGTCGGCGAAGAAGGTGAGCTCGAGCTCTTTTTGCTCGATGCGTGCGTCGGTGCCCTTGAAGTCAAAGCGGTTGGCGACTTCCTTGTTCGACTGGTCAAGCGCGTTCTTGAGTTCGACCTTGTTGATGTCTGAAACGATGTCAAAGGAGGGCATGGCGGTTCCTGTTGTCCTGTTGGGCGGTCCCCGATGGGGACGCATCCCGCGTTGACGGGGGAACACGATTATACCGGAGCCGGGTGGGCGGCCCGCGCCAATAAAGGCTCAGGCGCCGCCGCGAAACAGCGAATAACCCCAGGGCGTGAGCTTGAAGGGCAGGTGGTAATGCTGCGCCGGGTCGGCGATGCCGAAGGCGTAGGTCACCACGTCAAGAAAAGGCACCGCCGGCAGGGTCACGCCGGCCGTGCGGTAATACGCGGCGACGTGGAACAGCGCCTCGTAGGTGCCGGTTGCGAAGGTGGCGGCCAGCGCAGCCTCGTCGAGGATGCCCTTGTCGTTGATGCTGCCTGCGGCAAGCAAGCGGCGTGCGCCGCCTGTCGCATGCACCTCGACGCGCATGCCCTGCGCGACGAGGCCGCGCGAGACATCGACCACATGGATTGAAATGCCGGGCATGGCGCGCTCAGTCCGGTTTGGCGCCGGATGCCCTCACCGCCGGCGCCCTCTCAAAAGGCTTTCAATTCGAAGTGCCCCCATTGATTGATGGCTTCTTTCGGTTGCATTAATTGGGGCTGCGCAAGGCCATGTGGCCCATAGGCCGCAATTTTTGACCCGAATGAGGCGTTTTTTTGTGTTTGCAACAACGCAGTGTTATCCCTTAAGTTCACTTGGCTTTTTCAAGCGTAACCCAATCCTTAGCCAATCGAAACATTTCCCCAAACTCTGCAAATATTGCCTCCGCGCATTCCCTCATGCCCCTGAGAGCCCTCGCAGCCCAAAATTACCGCCGTTTCAGTAGCTTCCTGTTTTTTGACCACACGAGCAATGTCGTCGAAAAATGGGAAATCCGTGCGCAATTAGGCTAGCATTCGCTCCTTTGCCGCGTCATGGTCCCGCCTGCCGGCGCAGCCTCCCGCTGACTACTGCCGTTCCATCAACCCCCATTAAATGACCATGTTCCCCTACGCACTCACGATTTTTCTCTCCGCTTTCCTGCTCTTCCTGGTGCAACCGCTGATCGCCAAACAGATTCTGCCGTGGTTCGGCGGCGCCTCCTCGGTATGGACCACATGTCTGCTGTTCTTCCAGAGCGCATTGCTGGCCGGCTACGCCTATGCGCACTGCTCGGCGCAATGGCTCACGCCGCGCCGCCAGGTGCTCGCGCACATCGCACTGCTCATCCTGTCGCTGGGCATTCTGCCCGTCATCACGGAGCCCTCGTGGAAGCCGGCGGGCAACGAGGACCCCATTCTGCGCATCCTCGGCCTGCTCGCGGCAACCATCGGCCTGCCGTATCTGCTGCTGTCCACCACCACGCCCCTGCTGCAGGCGTGGTACTGGCAGCGTTTCAATACGCGGGTGCCCTATCGCCTGTTCGCCCTGTCCAATTTCGCTTCGCTGCTGGCGCTGCTGGGCTACCCCGTCCTGGTGGAGCCGTTTTTCGGCGTGATCGATTCCGCGTGGCTCTGGTCGTGGATGTACGGCGCCTTCGTACTGGTGTGCACCGCAACCGGGCTCAGTTCCCTGCGAGCGATGAAGAGCGACGGCGCAGCCGCTGCGGCGCCGGCAAAGGCCGCCGCTCCCGTGCCCTTCGCACTGCTACTCCAGTGGCTGGTGCTCGCGGCCATGGGCTCCTGCGTGCTGCTGGCGGTGTCCAACCACCTCACGCAGAACATCGCCTCCGTGCCGTTCCTGTGGGTGTTACCGCTGGCGCTGTACCTCATCACCTTCATCATCTGCTTTGACCATCCGCGCTGGTACCTGCGCCGCGTGTTCATGCCGCTGCTCGGCGCCGCATTGCTGGGCATGGCTTGGATGATCGATTCGCTCGATTTGCATATCGCCGCGCCGGTGTTCGCCGGCGGCCTGTTCGTATGCTGCATGTTCTGTCACGGCGAACTGGCGCGGCTCAAGCCCGATCCAGGCCAGTTGACGCTCTATTACCTGATGCTGTCTGTAGGCGGCGCGCTGGGTGCGCTGCTGGTGGCGGTGGTCGCGCCCGTGGTGCTCTCGGGCTACTACGAGATGCATGCGGTGCTCGCCGTGATGGCCGCGCTGCTGCTGGTGCGCCTTGCCGGGACCCATCTGCTGATGCGCGCCGCCGCGCTGGCGGTGCTGGTCGCGGTGGTGGTGCTCGACGGCAAAGCCATCAAGACCTACACCGCCGACGTGCGCGAAATGAACCGTAATTTCTACGGCGTGGTACGCACGCGGGACTGGCACGACCCGAGTTCCTATCGCGCCATGTACCACGGCAGCATCAACCATGGCGGGCAGCGCCTCGAACCCGAGGTGAGCATGGAGCCCAGCAGTTACTTCGCCCGCACCAGCGGCTATGGCCGGTTGCTGCAAAGCCTGGAGGGTCCGCGCAAGGTCGGGGTCATCGGCCTGGGGGCCGGCGCACTGCTATCCCACAGTCGGGACGGCGACAGCTGGGTGTTCTACGAGATCGACCCGGTGGTGATCGACTTCGCCAACCGCGAGTTCAGTTTCATGAAAGACACCAAGGCCAAACTCGAGATCGTCTTCGGCGACGGCCGCCTTGCCCTTGAGCGCGAGGCGCCGCGCGGCTACGACCTGCTTGCCATCGACGCCTTTTCCGGCGACTCGATCCCCATGCACCTGATCACGCGCGAAGCGATGGCGCTGTACATAAAGCACCTCAAACCCGGTGGCGCCATCGTGTTCCAGGCGACCAACCGCTTCATCGACCTGATGCCGGTCATCCGGCGCCTCGCCGACGAATTCGGCATGCAGACTGCATGGGTCAGCGATTGGGCCAAGGACGCGGACTACTGGACCTCGACCACGGACCAGGTGATCGTGACGCGCAACACGGCGCTGCTCGAATCACCGGCCATCAAGGACGTGGCCGAACCTGCGCCGGCACGCGCCGACCTGCCGATTTTCACGGACGACTACTACAACCTGCTGCGGATTCTGAAACCGTAGGATTGAATCTGTGCCCGGAGTCAGTAGTGTGTCCGGTTAAAACGCGTAAAGATTCAGTTGGTTGCTGCTTCCACTCTGCTCGAAAATGTAGTCGCTACCTGCAAAAGCTTGCTAGTGTCGTGAGTCTGAAATGCGTTTACAAAATCTGGCGAGGCTGTCGAGAATTTCATCAGCGGACTTGGACCAGACAAAGGGTTTTGATTGCTGGTTATGAAAGTCGAGGTACTGACGGATGGCGTTCTCCAATTGCACGGTACTCCGATGCGTGCCGCGTTTGATTTGTCGCTGACTGAGGGTGGCAAACCAGCGCTCAACCTGGTTGAGCCAGGAGCTGGAGGTGGGGATGAAATGGACATGAAAGCGCGGATGGCGCGCAAACCAGGCGCGCACGGTCGGGGTTTTGTGAGTGCCGTAGTTGTCCATCACCAGATGCACGTCCAAAGCAGCGGGAACGCGGGCCTCGATGGTGCGCAAAAACTG
>CAMDRY010000339.1 GCA_945906975.1 Bordetella parapertussis
GATCAACGCAGCGCCAAAACCGCCCATGGCGCGGTTGATGGCGATGTCTTCATCGTAAACCGCCAGCGCCTCCTGCAGGGCAGGGCGGCCGGCGTCCATGGCTTCGCGCATGCGTTGCAAGGCCCAGAACAGGTTGACCGCAGTAGGCCGGCTTGCGGCAAGCGCCGCATGCGCGGCGTCCAGGTTGCCGCCTGCGGCTGCTTCTAGCGCGATGCCAAAGGCGGCTGCGCAGCCTATCGCCGGTGCACCCCTTACCACCATGTCGCGTATCGCGGCGGCGGTCTCGGCAGCGTTGCGGCAGGAGACATAGACGATTTCATGCGGCAGACGCCGCTGGTCTATGAGTTCAAGACGGCCATCCACCCAGCGCAGGGTTTGTACCGCAGCGGCTTCAGATGACACGTTCATTTCCCCCGTCAACCGGCAGTTGCGCACCGGTGGTCTTGGCAAACAGCGGGCCGCACATTTCCGCCGCAAGCTCTGCGACGTCGCGGCTGGTCACTTCGGTTTTCAGCACGTTGTTGGTTTTGTAATCGTGCACGCTCATGCCGTAATGGCGGGCGCGCTGCTCCAGTACTGCGTCCGTCCACAGGGCCGTGTCAAAAACAGCATTGGGATGCAGCGTATTGATGCGAATGCCATCGCCACCCCACTCGAGCGCAGCCACACGCACCAATTGCGTCAGGGCCGCCTTGGATGCTGAATAGGCCGCGGCCCCCGGACCGGGGGCGGGAACGTTCTTGGAGCCGATCACCACAACGCGTCCGCCGCGCGGGGCGAGCTTGAGATACGGGTGACAGGCGCGCATCAGGAACAGGTTTCCGTCGAGATTGATGCTCATCACCCGGCGCCACTCTTCGCTTTGCAGTTCCTCTATCTTGCGGTTGGCTGAGAATATCCCCGCGTTGAGAACGAGCATGTCAACGCCACCAAAGGTCGCGATGGCACGGTACAAGGCCTCCTGGATTTGCGCCTCATCGGTTACATCGCATACCAGGCCAAGATAATCGGTGCGCGTCCAGGCGGTGCACACCTCGGGATTGATATCAAGCGCAACGACCGCAGCCCCGCGCTCGAGCAGCGAAGCAACGCACGCTTTGCCTATGCCGGAAGCCGTGCCGGTAACAACGGCGACTTCGCCTGAAAAAACAGGGGGCTTGCCCGACTTGCGTAACTTGGCCTGCTCGAGGTCCCAATACTCAAGCTCGAAAATATCCCGTGCGGGAAGCGCGCGGTAGCCGCCGAGCGAATCGGCCTGCAGCATGACGTCTATGGTGTGCTCGTACAAATCCTCGACGATTGCGGCGTCCTTGGCACTGCGCCCGACCACGGTCATGCCGAAGGCTTGGCCTATCACCACGCGTGGTGCAGGATCCAGCATGGTCTTGCGTTCCTTGGCCTGCGGCTCGTGCAACGCAAAATAGGCCTTGTAGTCGCGCGCGTAGGCATCGACATCGGTACCCAGCATCGGCAGGCGCTTGGTGCGTATGACGTGATCCGGGGTGATCGGCCCCTGCGCGCACATCGCCGCCACCGCAGGGTGCCGGGCGAACGCGTGGGTTCTTGTATTGGAGCAAGTCTTCAGGATCATCGGGCCGCCTGCCGTCCGGGAAATAGCCTGGCGAAGTTCGGCCTGTGCCTTCGGGTCGAATCGCGGCGTGGTGCCGACCGGTGCCTGAGTCGCGTCCTGCGCGCGATGTTTTGCAAGATACGCTTCGGCGCGTGCCACCAGGTCGATCATACGTTCATAGGATTCGCGCGCTGTTTCACCAAAAGAAAATATGCCGTGTTGCAAGAGCACCATGCCTATGGTTTGCGCGCCCGATTCGCGCGGAAAGGCCTTGGCGCAATATTGCGCCAGGTCAAAGCCGGGCATCAGGTAGGGAATCACGACGACGCTGTCACCGTAAATCTCCCGGATACGCGCTTCACCGTCCGCCGTATCGCTCACAGCAAGCACCGCGTCGGCATGCGTATGGTCTACGTATTTGAAGGGCAGGCAAGCGTGCAAAATCGTCTCAACCGAGGGCGCCGGCGCGGACGCCCGCAACAAATGGGTGGCCATTTCATTGACCATTTGCGGATCAGACAGCGCATCAAGCCCGGCGAGGCGCTGCAGATGCGCGAGGCGCGCCGGCGCAAAACCCGCCTCCTCAATGGTTTCCAGATCCCAACCGCTGCCCTTGATATGAAGAATCGCCTCATCTTCACCGAACAGATTCCGGTGAAGCATTTTTACGGAGGTATTCCCGCCGCCATGCATTACCAGCGACTTGTCGCGCCCGAGCAAGCGCGAGGTGTACACCCGAAGCCCCAGGTCGCCGGAAAAGCCCGCCGCCTCGCTGTCACTCCATAAACTCTGCATCGCCGCAAACCCTTAAAATGATGCGGCATTATAACGTTCGACACCATGAATCCTTCCGCGCATCAATACACCGTCCACATTCTCGTCTGGGAGGAGGCCGCCGTGTTCGCGCGGCCCTTGCGGGAAACCGTGTTCGTTCACGAGCAGGGCGTGCGCATTGAAGAGGAATGGGACGAATGGGACGCTGTTTCCGATCACGCCATCGCCTTTGGTGTTTCGGGGCTGGCTGTCGGGACCGGCCGATTGCTGCCGCCGGAACCGGCAAGGCCGGGGGAGGCAAGGATAGGCCGGATGGCGGTACTAAAAGAATCGCGGGGGAGCGGTGCGGGCATGGCCTTGCTTGATGCCCTGGTTGCGCTGGCCGCCGCGCGCGGGCTTGAGACCCTGGTGCTTCACGCACAAAGCCAGGCGTTGGGGTTTTACCAGCGCTGCGGCTTTGTCGCCGAGGGGCCGGAATTTATCGAGGCGAATATCCCGCACTTTACGATGCGACGGGTACTGGTGAGCCCCCGGGTTTAATTCGAAACGCGACTGTACCGGCGACGCCGCCGTCCTCGCTGAAAGTGCGTTCGACAAATTCTGTCTCCCCGCTGCGGTGGACGAGGAGCACCGTAGAACAACGTGTGCCGTAACCCGGGCCAACGATGCGCGCAGCCGACAATGTCCGTTCCCGCTCCAGTCCCACACCCGTGTCCGGCAGGGCGTCATCCGGAGCAATCGCGGAATCGTCAAGGATCTGCAGCAAAGCCTCGGGTGTGATGTGTCCGCCTAGTGCGCGTTGCATTTTCGATTTTCCGGCAAGGACCTTGGGCCAGGCGGTATCGAGAAGGTGGTTGGACAATCCATGCACGCCAGCAGCTACCTTCTGCGGTGTACCGCCCCGATTGGAAAAATGCCACATGCCACGCTGGTCGGATGCCAGAAGATTGAAGCCGTTGTAGTGCTTGGCGCCCGGGGCGAGTGCCTCCAGATAGCCCTCGGGCGATTGTTTTCCCTGCAGGAATTCACTGACGAGAAAACCCCGCGAACGCGCATCCAAAACGCGATCGCCAGGCTTGCGAAAATTGGTCAGCGCCGCAAATCCTCCATCGATCCCGACGCCGAGCCATGTGCCATTTTGCTCAAGATCGCGCCCAGCGAGAATCTGCGGGCAGTCAGGCCAGATATTCGCCGGAGCGGCCGGTCGTTTAAAAAATTCGTCGCGATTCGCTGCAAGAACCAACGCGTATTCTGTATGTGCCTGCCAGGCAAAAAGAATCAGGCACATCGTATTGCTTGGTGGAAAATCAATTACAAAGCCTTAAAGCGTTCGATGTGGCGGCCAGAATCGGCGGCAACAATTGCGGTAAAGCCGCAATCGGTGACAGCGGCTGCAAGCGCCGCTTCGAAGGCGGTGTCCGGGTCGATATTTTCGTAGATTTCCATCCAGGTGCTTGGATCTTCGGTGCGCACCAGCAGGCGGCCGGCTATACCGGTTGCATTTTTTACATGCGCCTGCAAGCGCTCAATAGTCGCTCGCGTTGCCGCTTGACTGGGTTGGGCGACGCGATAATAAACAAAGTAACTGATTTTCATTTTAGCGAGTAGGGTAGTGGCTGTGGTGACAGGGTCGGCCCCTGCGGGGTTCCCGTATGCACGATAGACAATGAGATGCTTTCTGAATTTGCAACTGCAAGCACATCAAAGCCCCCGGTAGGGGATGCTTGTGCACTCACTACCATCCCGCTTGCCTGATCGCCCAGATCTTCACTATAGAGCGCCGTTCCGGGCAGGGGGATGGCATCGGCAACGATATTGGCAAGGTACATGCGCCGTTTGAGTTTGC
>CAMDRY010000340.1 GCA_945906975.1 Bordetella parapertussis
GGCGCCTTGATCACGGGAAGGCCCTTCAGGTGGTTCATCGCCTGCTGGAACTGAAAGTCTTCGATCGACGCGGGCTCTATCGGGGCTGTGCGCGGTTCGGCCGAGGGTTCAGCTTTGGAATCGCCTTTTGAACTGGCTTTGGCAGCCGGGGCGACTTTTTCCGCCGGCTTCGCCGCTGCATTCTTGTCATTCTCAAGGTGCTTTAGCAGGTCGGATTCACGCATGCGCGTGCCGCTGGCACCCGGTTCCTCGACTTCGACGTCGGGCACGATGCCCTTGGCCTGGATGGAGCGACCGTTGGGGGTGTAATAGCGCGCCGTGGTCAGTTTGATCGCGGTGTTGTTGCCAAGCGGCAGGATGGTCTGTACCGAACCCTTGCCGAAGGTGGTCGTCCCGATCACCGTGGCGCGCTTGTAGTCTTGCAGCGCGCCCGCAACGATTTCCGAGGCCGAAGCCGAACCGCCGTTCACCAGTACGACCATGGGGACGGTCTTGATGCCGGCGGGCAGGGACTTGAGGAAGTCCTCGCGCGTGCCGCGCAGGTAGTCCTCGGGGCTGGCGTTGAACTTGCGTTTCGCGTCCTCGGTGCGTCCGTCGGTTGACACGACCAGGGATTTGGGCGGCAGGAACACCGCCGACACGCCGACCGCACCGTTGAGCAGGCCGCCCGGGTCGTTGCGCAGGTCGAGCACGAAACCGCGCAGCGGACCGTCCTTGTAAAGCGTGTTGAGGTGCTTGACCAGATTCTCGGTGGTGTGTTCCTGGAATTGGGACACGCGCACATAGCCGTAGCCCGGCTCGATCATTTTTGATTTCACACTTTGCACGCGGATGACATCACGGATCAGCGTGACTTCAAACGGCTTGGGCTCGCCCTTGCGCAGTATGGTGATGCGGATCGGCGACTTGGGCTTGCCGCGCATTTTTTTCACCGCATCATTGAGCGTCATGCCTTTGACAGGGGTGTCGTCGAGCTTGATGATGAGGTCGCCCGGTTTGAGACCGGCGCGAAACGCCGGTGTGTCCTCGATGGGCGAAACCACCCTGACGAAGCCGTCCTCCATGCCCACTTCAATGCCAAGGCCGCCGAACTCGCCCTGCGTGCCGACTTGGAGCTCCTTGAAGGCTTCCGGATCGAGGTAGGCCGAGTGCGGGTCAAGGTCGGACAGCATGCCGTTGATGGCACCATTGATGAGCTTCTTGTCCTCGACGCTTTCCACGTAACCGCTCTTGATGGCGCCAAACACCTCGGCGAAGGAGCGCAGTTCCTCGACCGGCAACGATAGTCGTCCGGGCTCGCGTTGCGCCTCCGCGGAAAAATTGAGCGAGAGCATGACGCCGGCCAGCAAACCGATCGCCACCAGCCCCGCGGATTTCAATTTGTTGCGCATTTCCTGTGCTCCGATATTTAAACCGCCCGGGGGATCCCGTCTGGGGATCCACTCCCGGATGCCGCATCTTAACCTTGACTTTTTACCGCTTTTTGCCCGCCGTGAGCGCCTGAATATGGCGCTGTTTTACCATCACTTCAACGACACCCACGAAAGTGGATCAGCAGTGCGCCCTTGATGACGGATTTCAAAGTATAAACCCGATTCCGGGCTGCCGCCGCTCGCACCTACTGTGGCGACCGCATCGCCGGTTTTGACCTGTTCTCCGACCTGTTTTAGCATTGCCTCGTTATTGCCGTAAATGGTCAGGTATCCCTCGCCGTGATCCAGAATCAGCAAATTGCCGAAGCCGCGCATCCATTCCGAAAACACCACACGGCCCGGCGCGACTGCTTTTACATCCTGCCCCGTCTCAGTGCGGATAAACACACCTTTCCAGTTAGGCCCTCCCCCGACCCTAGAAGTTCCGTAACGATTTGCAATCGCGCCGCGCACCGGCAGGCGCAGGCTGCCTTTGAGTCGGGCGAACATGCTCTCGGCTTGGCCGCCGGCTTCGGGCAGGCGCTCGTTGCGGCGGCCGGACTTGGATGGTTTGGACGGTGTGGCAATGACCTTGGCGATTTCTTCGACGAGGCGCGTCAACCGTGCTTCGTTGCGCTCGAGCGACTTCACTTCACGCTGCTGCGCCTTGATTTTCCCCTGGATGCTCGAGAGCAGCTTGCGCCTGTCGGCCTGGCGTGCCAGCAGCGCGCGCCGCTCGTCGCGCTGGCGCGATTCGAGTTCGGCCAGTTCGCGGGTTTTTTCGCGCGTCAGTTCCTCGAGCTCGCGCAGGCGGGTGATGCCCGAACGCAGGGTGCGTACAAACTGCGCCTGGGCGCGTGACACATAGCTGAAGTAGTGCAGTTCCCGAGCTGTCACGTTGGGATCGGCCCCGGCCAGCGCAAGGCGAAGAAAGCCCTGCTCGCCGCCCTGGTAGCGCGCCGCGAGCAGTCGCCCGAGGCGTGACTGGCTGGCGGCAAGATCACCCTCTTGCTGGCCGCGCTTGAGGGCGATTTCACGCAACGCGTCGCGCGCCGCCAGCTGGTCGGTTGCCAGGTCGCGCAGTGCGCGGTTGGCGTCCGAGATGGCCTTTTCAGATTCGCGTAGCTGGTCGCTCGCTTCGCCCTTGACGCCCTCGGCGCTGGCGATGTCGTGGCGTAGCTTGTCGATGCGCCCGCGCAGGTTTTGCAGGTCTTCCTTGCCGCCTTTGGACTGTGCTGAGGCGTGCGGGGCGGGCAGGAGCAGCATGGCCAGGCACAGCAGCAATGCCAGGTAGGGCAGGCGGGACAGGCCGGGCGCTAACGATGGATGCGAGAACACGGCGGACAAAGTGGGCCAGGCGGCCGCGGGCGTTCTTGTTCCTGCCGCGCCCCGCGCAGTCCCGACAGTGGCTGTCCTCGGCTTGGCGAATTCCCGCGTATTACCCCCGTGCCCTGGCTTGCTCGGCGACCGCCTTGGCCTTGGCTTCGGCTTCGGCGGCATCGCCGAGGAAATAATGGCGCAAGGGTTGCAGTTGGTCGTCGAGTTCGTAGACCAGTGGGACGCCGGTCGGTATGTTAAGCCCGACGATATCGGTGTCGCTGATGTTGTCGAGGTATTTGACCAGCGCACGCAGCGAATTGCCGTGCGCGGCGATCAGCACATGCTCGCCGGCGATGACACGCGGTGCGATGATTTTTTCCCAGTAGGGCAGGAAGCGCTCCACCGTGTCTTTGAGGCATTCAGTCAGCGGCAGTTCCGCCGGTTTGAGACTGGCGTAGCGCACATCTTGCGCCGGGCTGCGCGCGTCGCCCGCGTCGAGCGCCGGCGGTGGCACGTCGTAGCTGCGACGCCAGGCCAGTACCTGCGTTTCGCCGAACTTGGCTGCCGTCTCGGCCTTGTTGAGGCCTTGCAGCGCGCCGTAGTGGCGCTCATTGAGGCGCCAGGTGTGGTGAACCGGGATCCACATGCGATCCATTTCCTCCAGTGCCAGCCAGAGGGTCTTGATGGCGCGCTTGAGCATGGAGGTGTGGGCTACGTCGAAGGCGAAGCCCGCTTCTTTCATCAGCCTGCCGGCCTGGCGCGCTTCTTCCACGCCTTTGTCGGTCAGTCCGACGTCGGTCCAGCCGGTAAAGCGGTTTTCACGGTTCCAGCTTGATTCGCCGTGGCGGAGCAATACGATTTTTTTCATTGGTGGGCGCTGATGTCTGTTTTTTTCGGGGTTGCAAATACGCCGCTGAAAACTGCCGTCGGCTACGGCGCTTATAATAACGGATTGGCACGGCATGGAATCGGCTGCAAGAGGCCGAAACCGCTGGAAATCACCGGCTCGGCCTTGCCGAGGCTGATAAGCCCAAGGCGATAACCCCAAGGCGATAAGCCTAAGGCGATAAGCCTAAGGCAACAAGCCTAAGGTGGTAAAGAAACCAGGGTGATAAAGAAACAAGGGAAAAGGGATGATTTGACGGGCCCCGTTTCGGGGTATTCGGTATTCGGTAACAGAACAGGAGTCACATTTTGAAGTTTTTCCAGGACACACAGAATCTACTGCTCATCGCCGTTGCTGTCGTCAGCGGCGCCATGCTGCTGTGGCCGTATATCAGACGCGGTACCGGCGGGCCGCGCGTCAACACGCTTGAAGCGACGCTGATGATGAACAAGGAGGGCGCCGGGCTTGTCGATCTGCGTGATGACGCTGATTTTGCGAAGGGCCATGTGCTCAACGCCGTCAATATCCCGATGGCGCAGCTGGAAAGCCGCCTCGGCGAGCTGTCCAAAT
>CAMDRY010000341.1 GCA_945906975.1 Bordetella parapertussis
GCTGGCCCGCATTGGCGGCGCCGGCAATGGGCGCGGCCGGGTTGGCGTTTTTGCATCGAATCTCCTTTGCTGTGGCGTGATTATCATCCAATTCAGAAGGTAAATAAATCCCGTTAATTGCGATTAAATGACACTTCAGTTATCTTTGCGGCATGAAAAATTCGAGTGACCGCGTCATCACCGATCCTGTCCGCCTGTCAGCGGACGCGGCGCGCGATTTGGGCTACCGGGCTTTGCGTTCGTTGGGGCTGGCCGAAGAACATGCACAGACCGTGGTCGCGCATCTTGTCGATGCCATGCTTTGCGGTTATCCGTTTGCCGGATTGCCGCGCATTCTTGCCATTGCCGACACGCCCGAACTGCAGGACCCGCGCACACCGGTATCGATCAGTTTCGAAACCCCGGTTTCGGCGGTCGTTGATGGCGGCAACAACCCCGGCTATGTCGCAGTCCATCGCGGCGCGCAAATCGCCATTGAAAAGGCGCGTGCTTCCGGCGTGGCCATTGTCGGTGTCAATAACACCTGGCATAGCGGGCGCAATGCCTACTACCTGGAAAAAATAGCGCGCGCCGGATTCATCGGCATCCATGTTGCGAGTGGTGGCGGGATGGTGGTGCCAAGCGGCGCGATGCGTCCTGCCCTTGGCACCAACCCGCTTGCAATCGCCGTGCCCTCAGATCCGCACCCGATCATTTTTGACATGGGCACGGGTGCGACGATGTGGGGCGAGGTCGTGCTCAAGGCCTTTCTGGGCGAAGACTTTGCCGAGGATGTCGGCCTGGACGCAATGGGTCGTCCGACGCGTTCGGCGGTGGAAATTTCCAAGGGCGGGGTGCTGCCCTTTGGCGGGCACAAGGGCTATGGCCTGTCTTTCATGATTCAGGCGCTGGGCCTGCTCGCCGGATCGAAACGCCGCCATGGCGAGGTGTTTGATTTTGGTTACCTGTTTGTGGTGTTTACGCCCGACCTGCTGATGCCCGCAGGCCAGTTCAAACAGCAGCTTGCCGAGTTGGTGACAAAGATCAAGGCGATGCAGCGACAACCGGGCGTCGATGAAATACGCATTCCGTCGGAACGCTCGTTTCGCGAACGGGAACTGCGTACGGTCGAAGGGGTGTTGCTGGAGCGCCGGGTTTATGCAGCCTTGCTGGCGATGGGCTCGGCTTGAACCCGCTCTCGCTCGCGCCCCTGACCGTGCTGCCCGCGTCCGCGCTTGAGCAGATAGAGGCTGCGGCCGCCGCCGGCTTTGACTCGGTCGGACTGCGCCTGCGGCCGGTGATGGAGACGGATGCCGACATCATGGCCGATGCCGCAATGCAAAGGGAGATCAAGCGGCGCATGCACTCTTCAGGGCTGACGCTGTTGGACATTGAGGTGTTTCGCTTCGGGCCGGATACCGACATCAAGGCGATGATTCCAGCCATGGAGTTTGGCGCCGAGCTGGGTGCCAGGTTCATGTTGTGCACATCGGGTGCCTTGGGTGAACACGGCAAGGCCGAGGATAAAAGGGTGGTGGACAAGCTTGCCGAGCTGTGTGAAACCAGCGGCCGTTTCGGTATCAAGCCCATGCTCGAATTCATGGCGTTCCGGATGATGGCGACGATAGAGGACGCGGCGCGCATGGCGCAGAGCGTGGCGCATGCCAACATCGGCATTTGTGTCGATGCACTGCATCTGGACCGATCAGGCGGTACGGCGCAGTCCATACGGGGCATCGCCCCCGGGCTTTTATCCTATGCGCAGCTTTGCGATGCCCCGGCCGCACGTCCGCCAGAGGCGGATCTGCCGCGTGAGGCACGGTATGGCCGGCTCTATCCGGGCGAGGGCGGGTTGGCGCTGGCAGAGCTTGTCAGCGCATTGCCCGCGGACATACCCCTCAGTCTCGAAGTGCCTGGCGCTTATTCCGATCTTACGCCCTTTGAGCGTGCCCGCCGCGCTCTTGCGGGCATGCGCCGTATCCTGGGCGCTTGAAATGGCCATCGAGGGCGACATGAGCGGGGGCGGGAACGACGAAAAGCTCGAATGTGATGTGCTGGTGATCGGCAGCGGTGCCGGCGGTTTTGCCGCGGCCATCACCGCGCGCAAGCTTGGCCTTGATGTGCTGATGATCGAGAAGCAAGCCTGCTTTGGCGGCACCACGGCCCTGTCCGGCGGGTGGTTGTGGATTCCCTGCAACCCGCCCGCACAGCGGGCCGGTATCGCCGACTCGCGCGATGCCGCACGCGCCTATCTCAAGGCGGAAGTGGGCGCATCGTATGACCCGGCGCGCATCGACGCATTTCTTGAAAACGGCCCGCGCATGGTGTCGTTCTTCGAACGTGAAACGGCGGTGGCGTTTTTGCTTGGACGCGACTATCCGGACTACCACCCGGAACAGCCCGGTGCGCTGCCTGGCGGGCGCGCCATCTGCGCGGCGCCCTTCGACGGCCGTGCGCTGGGCGCGCGATTGGCGCAGCTGCGGCCGCCGGTGCGTGAACTCACACTGTTTGGCCTGAAGGTTGGTTCTGGCCCGGACTTCCGGCATTTCTCCAATGCCCTGCGTTCAGTGCGATCGGCCTTGTACGTGGCGGGGCGCATCTGCAAGCATGCCACCGATGTCCTGTTGCACGGCCGTGACATGCTGTTGATGAGCGGCAACGCACTCGTTGCGCGCCTGGCCAAGACCGCGTTTGATCTTGGTATTCCCTTGTGGCTGCGCGCGCCCGCGATGCGTCTTTGCTTGAGCGAAGGCCGCGTCATCGGGGCGGTCGTGATGCGCGAGGGGCGCAGCGTCACCATCAGCGCGCGCCGGGCTGTGGTGTGCGCCGCCGGTGGTTTTCCGCACGACCCGCAGTTGCGCCAGCGCCTCTATCCGCACGCGCCGGCAGAGGGCGAGCACTATTCCCTGGCGGCACCGGGTAACACCGGCGATGGATTGCGCATGGCGGTGGCGGCCGGCGGTGCGATCGATGAAAGCTGCAGCAGCCCGGGCTCCTGGATGCCGGTGTCGCGCGTGCCTTATCGTAATGGCGGCTTCGGTGTATATCCGCACAGTTTCGAGCGCGGCAAACCCGGTGTGATCGCGGTGACGGTTGCGGGACGGCGGTTTGTCAACGAGAGCAACTCCTACCATGATTTTGTGCATGGCATGCTGCATGCGCCGCTTGCCACGCGGCCCGCAATCGCCTGGTTCATCTGCGATGCGACCTTCATACGGCGTTATGGACTGGGGATTGCCAAGCCCTTTCCCGTGCCATTACGGCCTTACGTGCGCAGCGGCTACCTCAAGTGCGGCGCGACGATAGCCGAGCTGGCCCGGCAGACGGGTATTGAGGTCGCCGTACTGGAGGAGACCGTGGCGCGTTTTAACGGCTTTGCCTTGACCGGCATTGACGCTGAATTCGGCCGTGGCAGCAACGTCTACAACCGCTACCATGGCGACCCGTCACATGGTCGCGGACCCAATCCCTGCCTCGCACCCATCGCGTCGGCACCGTTTTATGCCGTACGTGTTTTGCCGGGCGACCTTGGCACCTTTACCGCCGTAAAGACAGACCGGCATGCCCGGGTTCTTGATGCCCGGGACGAGGCCATTGCGGGTCTATATGCGGTGGGCACGGATATGGCGCCAATATTTGGCGGCAGCTATCCGGGCCCGGGTTCCAATCTTGGTCCGGCGATGACGTTTGGCTTTCTGGCCGCCGAACACATTGCCGGTGGTGTCATTCCGGAGATTTAATCCCGTGTTCGGGCCTATGGGCGTTGATGCAAAGTGCTGCCAAGTTGGCACCACGTTTGTGTCAATCTTTGTATCAATTTTTATATCAATCTTTATATCAATCAGGACGAGGACGGCCGCATAAGACGCGCCGCCTTTGACAGAGCGCATATAACAAGGAGAAAAATATGAACAAGATCGCGTGTATTGCAGGCCTGGTGTTTTTGGCGATGGCCGGGCAGGTGCTGGCGCAAAAATATCCGGACCGTCCCATCCGCCTGATCGTACCCTACGCCCCTAGCGGCAGCGTCGATACGACAAGCAGGCTTCTTGCGCCGCGATTTGCCGAGGCCCTGGGCCAGCAGGTTGTGGTCGAGAACCGGCCGGGCGGCGGCGCCATCATAGGTACGGGCAGCGTGGCCAAGGCAGCACCCGACGGCTACACCATCCTGATGGCCGATATCGCTTTTAGCGCCAATCCGGCACTGC
>CAMDRY010000342.1 GCA_945906975.1 Bordetella parapertussis
CAGAGCCAATCCCACCGCCCTTCCCCGTGCAATCGCCGATCAATGAATGCGACGGGCTGTTCGCGCCCCTTCATGACGAACCGCCAAGCTGGGAAGAGTCACTAGAGAGCGGCGAGGCGCTCAGCTTCTTACGCGATGGCCTGTCTCGGCAGATACTGAAAAAACTACGCCGCGGACACTGGGCGGTACAGGCTTGTGTGGATTTGCACGGCATGACGCGCGACGAGGCGCGCAATGCGCTGGGTGCGTTTCTTGCGACGGCAAAAAGCCGAGGCTACCGTTGCGTGCGCATTATTCACGGCAAGGGACTGGGCTCCAAAAACCGCGAGCCCGTCCTCAAGGCAAAAATAAAAACCTGGCTGGCGCGCTACGAAGATGTTTTGGCCTATTGCCAAGCGCCGGATCGGGACGGTGGTGCCGGCGCCACCTTGATGCTGCTAAGGGCCTAAGTAAGGATACCGCCCGTATCTTGAGCGGAGCTTAGACCGCCGCTTCGTTGATTTCGCCGGTGCGGATCCGGACGACCTGGTCAACGTTGGTGACAAAAATTTTGCCATCGCCAATTTTTCCGGTCCGTGCCGCCTTGATGATGGCCTCAATGGCGGGTTCCAGCATTTTTTCGGTCACCACGACTTCAATTTTCACTTTAGGCAAAAAATCCACGACATATTCAGCGCCGCGATAGAGCTCCGTATGCCCTTTTTGACGTCCAAAGCCCTTTACTTCCGTGACGGTCAGCCCCGTAACGCCAACCTCGGCAAGCGCCTCGCGCACTTCCTCCAGTTTGAACGGCTTGACCACTGCTTCGATCTTTTTCATGTGAGACTCCGAATACGATTGCTGCAAAGTATAACAAGAAGGCATGGCGCCGTGAAAGACGGGCTACGGGCCTAATATGTTTCCTTGTACCGGGACGTGATGGGATAACGCCAATCCTTGCCGAAACTGCGGTGAGTGATTCGGATTCCAACGGGAGCCTGCCGGCGCTTATATTCATTGCGTTTTATCAGCTCCACCACGCGCTTGACGTCCTCGGCCCGAAAGCCCCGGGCGATGATTTGCGCCGGCGTCTGGTCGTCCTCCATGAATGCGGCTATAACCGGATCGAGCACGTCATAGGGAGGCAGGCTGTCCTGATCTTTCTGATCGGGACGCAATTCGGCCGAAGGGGGACGCGTCAGGATACGCTCCGGAATGTCCGGGTTTCTTGCGTTGCGCCAGCGACAAAGCCGATAAACCAGCGTCTTCGCCACGTCCTTGATCACGGCAAACCCGCCAGCCATATCGCCGTATAGCGTGGCGTAGCCGGTTGCCATCTCTGATTTGTTACCCGTGGTCAGAACAATAGATCCGAATTTGTTCGACAAAGCCATCAGGATGGTGCCGCGAATGCGCGCCTGCAGATTCTCTTCCGTCGCGTCGACCGCCCGGCCGGAAAATTCGTCCTTGAGCGTGGCGAGAAAGGTGTCAAAAATCGGCCGAATGGAAATTTCGTCATAGCGCACACCAAGATTTTTCACCAGCTCTCGCGAATCAGCAAGACTGATGTCTGCGGTGTAAGGCGATGGCATCATCACCGCACGCACGCAATCGGCACCCAGCGCATCGCAAGCCACCGCCAGCACCAAAGCCGAATCCACGCCACCGGAGAGCCCGATCAGAGCTCCGGGGAATCCATTTTTCTGCACATAGTCGCGAACACCAAGACAAAGCGCGCCGTAAACCTCCGCCTCAAGTTGCAATTCGGGCACGATCTCGCCTTGCTGCGGTTGGCCATTCTCAAAATGCACCAGCCTCAGGGATTCTTCAAAACAAGGCAACTGATGAGCAACCCGGCCCTGAGTATCAAGAACAAACGAGGCACCGTCAAAAACCAGTTCATCCTGCCCGCCCACCAGGTTGCAATAAACCAGAGACATCCCTGTCTCGGCCACGCGTTCACGCATCACGTCGTAGCGCGAAGCCTGTTTGCGCATATGGTATGGGGAAGCGTTGAGAACGAGCAGCACCTGGGCACCGGCATCACGCGCGCGGCGCGGCGCCTCGGCTTCCCAGGCATCGGCGCAAATGTTAATGCCAGCGTGCATAACAGCCGCGCCGGGATTGGTCGTTGCCGGCCCCTGCCGGCCCCACGTGTCTTCACAAATATTGACGCCAAACTTGACGCCCTTCATGCCAAACACACAAGGCTCAGCCCCGGGAACGAAATAACGCTCCTCATCAAAAACTGTGTAATTTGGCAGCGCCTGTTTGCAATAAGTCGCTGTCACACGCCCATCCAGCAATACCGATGCGGCGTTGTAACGCTTGCCATTGGCTTCGTGCGGGTGGCCCACCACCACTGCGATCCCACTCACCCCTTTGGCAAGGCTTTGAAGCGCAGCTTCGCAATCACGGTAAAACCCGTCTCGCAACAACAAGTCTTCGGGCGGGTAACCGCACAAAGACAACTCGGGTGTCAGCAGAAGGTCGGCGCCGGCCTCACGCGCGCGCAGGGAAAATTCGAGAATTTTCGCGCTATTGCCGGCAAGATCGCCGACAACGCAATTGATCTGTGCCAGGGCGATCGTCACCCGGTTTGCAGCAATAGATGATTTGGACATTTTTAAATTATAACGCCCGCCTTGCCTCGCCCGCTGCATTGCCGAATAATGCGCTCCAGATGACCAACTCGCTTCCGCCCCCCGCCACGCTGCGATACCGCGTGCGCATGCATCCCGCCCTGGCGGCGCGATCACAAACCTGACGCAGCCTGAATTGGCAAACGCCCCCCTCACCATCCGAATTCTGGACAGCCTTGGCACTGTCGAGGCCGCGCAATGGGACCGGCTTACGGGAGGCCAGCCCTTCCTGTCGCACGCCTTCCTGCATGCCCTGCACGAAACCGGTTGCGCGAGCGACAAGAGCGGCTGGCTACCGCAGTTCATCACCCTGTGGGACGGCGATGAACTCGCGGGCGCGCTGCCGCTTTACCTCAAGAGCCACTCATACGGCGAATACGTGTTCGACTGGGCCTGGGCCGACGCCTACAGCCGCCACGGGCTCGACTACTACCCCAAGCTGCTTTCGGCGATTCCTTTCTCACCGGTTAGCGGACCGCGCCTGCTTGCGGCCGATGCCGCGACACGACGCCGCTTGATCGACACCGCACTTGAGCTGGCGCGCAGCCTTTCTTCGCTGCACTGCCTCTTCCCGCCTGAGGAAGAAGCCCTTGAGTGGCAGGCTGCCGGCATGATGTTGCGCCAAGGCGTGCAGTTCCACTGGAAAAATCAGGGCTACACCGACTTTGAGGCCTTTCTGGAACAGTTGTCTCACGACAAACGCAAAAAAATCCGCCAGGAACGCCGGCGCGTGCGGGAAGCGGGCATCACCATGCGACGACTGTGCGGCGCCGACATCACCCGCGAACACTGGGAATTTTTCACGCACTGCTACAACCTCACTTATCACGCCCATCACTCGACCCCCTATCTGAACCTCGCCTTTTTCGAGCGCCTGGGCGAGACCATGCCGGACAATGTGCTGCTGATCATCGCCGAACGGGACAACACACCGTTGGCGAGCACATTGAACATATTCACGCAGGAGGCGCTTTACGGACGCTACTGGGGAAGCGTGGAGCACGTGCCAATGCTGCACTTTGAGGCCTGCTATTACCAGGCAATAGAATTTTGCATTGAGCGCGGCATCCAGGTGTTCGAAGGCGGGGCGCAGGGAGAGCACAAGCTCGCGCGCGGCTTTTTACCGACCAAAACGTGGTCGGCGCACTGGCTGCAACACCCGCGCTTCGCCGATGCGGTGGAGGACTTTCTCGCGCGAGAAGCCAAGGGCATTGACCGTTATGTCAACGAATTGAACGAGCACAGTCCGTTCAAGTCTGAAACACCGACAACCCCTCCCATAGCCAGCACCTGAGCATCCCGCGCAGCGCTCAGAACATTGGCTTTTTCTTCGCCTTGTTGTAACGCATGATTCCATCGACGATTTCTTTTTTGGCCGCAACGGGCCCGGACCAGCCCTTGACCTTCACCCACTTGCCCCTTTCGAGATCCTTGTAGTGCTCGAAGAAATGCCTGATCTGCGACAGTCGTTCAGGCTGCAAGTCCGCGGGCTTTTTCCAGTGCCGGTAAATGGGCAGGATCTTGTCGATAGGCACGGCCAGCAGCTTCGCATCCTGG
>CAMDRY010000343.1 GCA_945906975.1 Bordetella parapertussis
TGGGCCGGCGCGCACTCGCCAACGAGGCGGAAATCCTGCCGCTGCTGGCGGCAAAAGGCTTTGAGACGGCGTATCCGGAGAAGCTTTCATTTGCCGAGCAGATCGCCCTGTTTGGCGGCGCCGAGGCGATTGTTGCCGTCGACGGTGCCGCCTTGGTCAACCTGTTTGTCGTTCCCGCCGGCGCAAAAATCGGCGTGATGGCGGTGGCGGGGCTGTCCACACCGCATTACCATTGCGTCTCGCACCATCGGCAGCACCAGTTCACTTATTTACACGGCCGGCTTTTCCACGACCAGGCCAAACCACTCGATGTGCAGGATTTGTACCTGCCACGGGCCAGGATGGAGCAATTCCTGCAGGCTTTCTAGCCGGCACGCGGCGCATTGGTTTTCAACACACACGCAGGGACGGCAGATGGAACTCGAACTCGAGGGTAAGGTCGCGCTGGTTACAGGCGGCACGCAGGGCATAGGCCGCGCCACGGCGCTGCGCCTGGCCGCCGAGGGCGCGGCCGTGGTCATCGCCGCGCGCGGCCGCGAAGGCCTGAACAAGGCGACGGCGGCAATTCGCGCCGCAGGCGGCAGGGTGGCGGCGGTGCAGGCCGACGTTGCCAAAGCCGAAGATTGCGAGCGCCTGGTGGCGGAGGCGCTCAAGGCCTTCGGCCGGCTCGACATTCTGGTCAACAACGCCGGCACCTCGTCCACCGGCGAATTCGAATCGGTCACCGACGAGATCTGGCGCGAAGACCTCGAGCTCAAATTATTCGGTGCGATCCGCCTCGCGCGCCTCTCGATCCCGCACATGAAACAACAAGGCGGCGGGCGCATCGTCAACATCACCACCATAGGCGCCAAGCAGCCGCGCGCGAGGTCCATGCCAACCACCGTCACGCGCGCCGCCGGCCTCGCCTTCACCAAGGCCTTGTCCAAGGAATTCGCGCCGTACAACATCCTCGTCAACACGGTTTGCATAGGCCTCATACGTTCGGCGCAGCAGGATGGCAAGGCGGCCAAGGCCGGGCTCACGCCCGATGCCTTTTACGCCAGATTGGGCGAGGACATTCCGCTCGGGCGTGTCGGACTGCCCGAAGAGGTGGCCAATGTCATCGCCTTTCTGGTTTCGTCGGCGGCGAGCTATGTCACCGGCAGCAGCGTCAACCTCGACGGCGGGACGTCGGGCGTGCTGTGAGCGCCCGCGGTCAGACACTTCGCTTTTGAATAAACTCCGGAAAAACGGACCGTTCCCGCGCACGCGCGAATCCACTGGCTTTTCGCGCGTATCAAGGCGAAAATGAATTCTGCGCTTGCGCGGCGATGCCGGCTTGATGCGGCATCCAGCGCATCCCTGCGGATCGATCCGTTTTTCATTCATGCCGTCCTGATTTTCGACCCCCGCCCCCACACCCCGATTGCGCGCCACGCCCCTCCATGCAGTGATGTTTGCCCTCGTGCTGTCCACCGTTTCGGTGGCCACACAAATGGCCTTTGCCGGCGGCAGCAATGCCCTGACCGTGGTGCTGGTGCGCAATGGCGTAGCGGCACTGGCGGTCGCGGCCTTCCTGGTCATCACCGGCGCGCCAATGGCGCTGCAGCCGCGCGAGCGCCTGATCGCCGCGGCGATCGGCATTCTGCTTGCGCTCAACAACATCTCACTCAACCTCGCCATCGAGCGCGTGCCGGTGCCGGTGGCGGTGCTCTCGTTCTACACCTATCCGGTGTGGATGGCGCTGTGGAGCTGGGCGACGGGCGAAGAGCCGTTCCGGCCCGCCGGCGCCGCCGGCGTGCTGCTCGCCTTTGCCGGAATCGCGCTGACCGTGGGTCTTGCGCCGGTGCTGCCCGACGCCCTCGGTGTCGCCCTCGCCCTCGGTTCGGCGTTGATGTGGGTGGGCGTGCTGGTACTGATCACCCGTTACCTCGCGGCGGCGCCCTCGCATGCGCGCACGCTGCACATGTTCGTGTCCTCCTCGGCGGTCATACTGGTCTTCATGCTGGTCTTTGGCACGCCGACGCTGCCCACCGGGGCAGGCGCGCTCGCCGCCCTCGCCTGGGTACCGTTGGCCTACGGCGCGGGCATGCTGGGGGTGTTGTGGGTGACCTCCCGGTTGGGGCCGATGCGCGCCTCGTTTTTCATGAACCTCGAACCGATCGCCTCGATCGCCCTGTCGGCGCTGCTGCTGGGCCAGACACTCAGCCTGCTGCAACTCGCGGGCGCGGCCATGGTGATTGCCTCGCTGGTGATTTTCCGGCCGCCACCCGCCGAAGCCCCGCAGCGATCGTGACACGTAACACGTAACGCCGCGAGCCGGGCATTGAGTGACGCGGACAAAACGTCCAGAATGGACACACCACTTCACCACCACACGCGCAGGAGCTGCCGATGAAAGCCAATTCCGTACTCGACACCATAGGCGGCACGCCGCACATCCGCGTCAACAAGCTGTTCGGCGCGAGCCACAAGGTCTGGATCAAATCGGAGCGCAGCAACCCGGGCGGCTCGATCAAGGACCGCATCGGCCTTGCCATGATAGAGGCGGCGGAAAAATCCGGCACGCTCAAGCAAGGCGGCACCATCATCGAGCCGACCTCGGGCAACACCGGCGTGGGCCTGGCCATGGCCGCCGCGGTGAAGGGCTACAAACTGGTGCTGGTGATGCCAGACAGCATGTCGGTGGAGCGCCGCCGGCTGATGCTGGCCTATGGCGCGAGCTTCGACCTGACACCGCGCGAAAAAGGCATGAAGGGCTGCATCGCCCGCGCGCAGGAGCTGATTGCCGCCACACCCGGCGCATGGATGCCCCAGCAATTCGAGAATCCGGCCAACGTCGAGGTGCATGAGCGCACCACGGCGGCCGAAATCATCGCCGACTTCCCCGAGGGCGTCGACGTGCTGATCACCGGCGTGGGCACCGGCGGCCATCTCACCGGCTGCGCGCGGGCGCTGAAAAAGAAGTGGCCCAGGCTCAAAGTCTATGCGGTGGAGCCGACGCAATCGCCGGTGCTATCGGGCGGCGCGCCCTCGCCGCATCCTATCCAGGGTATAGGCGCGGGCTTTATCCCGAAAAACCTCGACGTGTCGCTGCTCGAGGGCGTGATCCAGGTCGAGGCCGAGGCGGCGCGTGAAATGGCCAGGCGCTCGGCGCGCGAAGAGGGCCTGCTGGTCGGAATTTCATCGGGCGCGACGCTGGCCGCGATCGCGCAAAAGCTGCCAGAGATTGCGGCCGGCTCAACCGTGCTTGGATTTAACTACGACACCGGTGAGCGCTACTTCTCGGTTGAGGGCTTTTTGCCCGCCTGATAGCAAAGGCGCCGACTGGAAAGCCCCGTCTGTCTTGGCTTTCCAGCCACCCGACCGCTCAGAGCCCCTGGCTCTTGCCGCGGCGTTTGCCGCTTTCTTCGCGAATCAGCCACTGGCCGCTGTAATTGCCAAACACCACGGTCTTGTCCACGGTCTCACGGTAGGTTCGCGACTGGAACAGTTGTGTGAATTGCACCGTCGCACTGCCATCGGCGGCGATAGTCACAACCGGCTCGGTGGTTTTCGTGACATTGAGCGCCCCCTTGCGCATGCGTTCGCGCCGCTGCGACTCCCATACACTGCGCGGCAGGCCCTTGGGCAATTTCAGGTCGGGCGCATAGGCGGCAAGATAGGCGTTGATGTCGCGTTGCGACTCGGCGGCACGCCACGCATCCAGCGCGTGCAACAGCGCGTCCCGGGTAGTGGCGAATGCGTTTTTTTCGGCCGGCGAATCACTCGCTCCCGCAGGCCGGATTCGAATATTCATCCGCCGGCCCGACTGCGGCTTGCCGGTCTGCAAGCGCGCCCGCTCCTGCGCCTGCGCCAACATATCCGCTGGCATGCGTTTTTGTATCGACAAGAGCAGCACACCGGCTTCGGTATTGCCGTTTGCTTGCGCGAGCAGCGCCCAGCGGTGTGCTTCGGGCAAGTTGACCGCCAATCCCTGCCCGCTGCCCTGCATAAGGGCGAGTGCGTACTGGGCCCTGGCGTCACCATGCTCTGCAAGGCGCAAAAACATCGGGAGCGATTGAATGAAATCACCGCCGTCGCGCAAGGCCACCGCATCTTCATATTCGCCGGCCGTGACCGGCGTGACCCCGGTCAACAGGCCGATGACCACACACCATGCTGCTAATCGCATCCGAAACCCCGTTGATGCAAA
>CAMDRY010000344.1 GCA_945906975.1 Bordetella parapertussis
CGCGGGCTTTTTGTCGCGCGTCGAAATCACCGATGCCACCGGCAAGATCTTCATCGGCGAGGCCAAAGCCCCGCCCGGCCACAGGCTACAGCCTTTTGGCAGCACCGACTTCGAGCAAAAGCTGCGTGAAAACGTCGAGCCGCTGTTCGGCGGCGCCGCCGCCGCGCGCATCGTCCAGGAAGTCTGGTCGCTTGACGCCGCCGCGAAGATCGACGGACTGTGCGCCCAACTGGTGCTGGGCGACGCCGGGTCCATAGACGGCGCACCGGCCGATTAAGCGCCCAACCGGGCGCATCAGGAGAAACCGTGTCCTCCCCCCCCATTGAAAACGAATTCGCCGGCGCCGCCGTCGCCATCATCGGCGGCCACCTCGGCAGCGGCCCGGCCGTGGTGCGCGCCTTTGCCGCGCGCGGCGCGCACATCCTGGTCGGCGAACTGGCCCATCACACGCTCAGCGATGCCGAGCGCGCCGCCTGCGCGCCGACGATCGCAACGGCTCCCGTCGATGTCGCCGACACCGCATCGATCGCGCGCTTTTACGACCAGTGCGAACAGCGGCTGGGCGGCCTCGCCATCACCGTCATCATCGCGCCGCCGGTCAAGACCAGGAACGCCCTCGACATCCCGCCCGAGGAATACCGCCGCGTCGTCGAGCAGGAGCTGATCGGGCCTATGCAGTGCATTCTCGAAGCCGGACGGCGCATGGCCGCGAGGGGCTTCGGCCGCATCATTTCGTTTTCGTCGATGTCCGGCAAGGCCGGTGTGCACAAGCACGTTGCGCCCTATGCCGCGGCCAAGGGCGGGCTGATCACCTTCTCGCGCGTGGTCGCAGCCGAGCTCGCGCCCACCGGCGTGACGGTGAACGTCATCGCCACCTCGCTGTTCGACGTGCAGGTGGCCGGCATTGCCGACAAAACCGAATTGCTCAAGGGCATACCGGTGGGCCGCGTCGGGCGTTCCGAGGAGGCCGCGCATGCGGTACTGTATCTGGCGTCGAAAGACGGCGGTTACGTCACTGGCGAGGCGCTGAACCTTTCGGGCGGAAGGTTCATGGATTGAGCGCCCGCCCAGCAGGGCGCCGCGCACCACCGCAAACGGGCAACAGGCACATCATCAGGAGAAACCGCGATGTCACACAGCGACAATGACAAGCTCGTCCGCTTCGCGCAACCGGAACGGTTGCGCGCCGAAATGCTCGTGGACCAGCGCGAAAACCGCTTTCGCGTCCACACCCGCGCCTACACCGACCCGGGCGTGTTCGCCGCCGAGATGGAGCGCATTTTTTCCAAGACCTGGGTGTTTGTCGGCCTGGAGTGCGAAATCCCGAACAGCGGCGACTTCAAGACCGCGCACATCGGCCTGCAGCCGGTGATCGTCAGCCGCACCGCCGAGGGCAAGGTTGCGGTGATGGTCAACCGCTGCGTGCACCGCGGCTCGGTGGTCGCGCGCGAGTCAAAAGGCAATGTGCGCGAGTTCAACTGCCCCTACCACGGCTGGGTCTACGGCCTCGATGGCAAGCTCATCGCGATCTCGGAACAACGCGACCCAGGCGGTTATTCTGAAAAATTCGAAGCGCCCGAGGGCCTGATGCCCCTGCCGTGCGTCGACAGCTACCGCGGCTTCATTTTCGCCAGCTTCAACGCCAAGGTGCAACCGCTGATGCAATTCCTCGGCCGTGCCAAGGACCTCATCGACCGCCGCCTTAATGTCGCCCCGACCGGCGAGATCGAGCTGCGCTCAAAACCCTACATCGTGCGCTACCAGGGCAACTGGAAGTTCCAGATCGAGAACATTTCCGACTCGTATCACTTCATGCACACGCACAAGGGCTTTGCCGCGCTGCAGGCCAAGTACGGCGACACCACCGGCGACTTTGGCCTGCACAAGGGCGGCTCGGCGCGGGATATGCGCGCGGTGCGCTTTCGCGGCAAGACCTGGGACATTCCCGGCGGCCACTCGCAGCTCGAACGGCCGGCGGCACACCTCGAGGAAGACCTCAAGGGTGATTTCGCCGACTACTTCCAGGGCCTGCAGGCGAAATACGGCGCCGAGCAAATGCAAATCCTCGCCGGCAAGACCTCTGGCACCATTTTCCCCAACATGGGCATGATCCACCAGCAGCTACGCATCTGGCGGCCGATCGCGCCCGACCTGACCGAGGTGGAAATCTACCCCTACGAACTGAAGGGCGCGCCGGCCGGCTTCAACGAAGGCATGCTGCGCAGCCAGGAGCGCTTTTACGGCCCGGCCGGCCACGGCATGGCCGACGATGTGGACATTTTCGCGCGCAACCAGCAAGGCCTCGCCGGCAGCGCCGTCGAATGGCTGATCGTCGAGCGCGGCCTCGATACCGACGTCAGGCAGGAGAACGGCGACTATCTCGGTCTGCCCTCGAGCGAAGCGCCGCAGCGCGCGCTGTGGCGCGAATGGAACCGCCTAATGTGCGACCCATGCGCCACCGAAGGAGAAGTGTAGTGTCCACCATCACGCTTACCCGAGCCCAGGCAGAAGACCTGCTGATCCACGAAGCACGACTGCTCGACGAGCGCCGCCTCGAGGAATGGAACGCCTTGTTCACCGCCGACGGCATGTACTGGATACCGCTCGACGAGGACGCGCCCTTTGAGCACAACGCGGCCATCGTGCGCGACACGCCGCTGCGGCGCGCCGAACGCGTGGACCACCTGCTGCACAACTATTTCCCGGCGCAGTCGCCGCGCTCGCGCACGCTGCACTTTGTCTCCACCGTCGCGGTCGAGGCCGGCTGCGGCGAATGGGCCGGCTGCGTCGTCGTGCGCTCCAACCAGATTGTTTACGAAATGCGCACCGGCGACTACAAGCAGGTCGGCGTCGGCGACCTGCGCCCCATTGTCGCTTCAGTCGAGCACATGCTGCAGCCCGCTTCCGGCATCAGCGGCGGCATGGGCATCGCGCGCAAAAAAATCCTGCTAATCAACCGCGATTCCTGGCTGGGCAACATGACCTTCCTGATGTAGCCCTGACGACGGGCTCAACGCGGGTGAAGGGCCCCGCGCAACCGGAAGGCGGTTTCATACACGCTGCGCTCGGCATGCGCGCCATCGCAGGCGCGCAGCAGGCCCTGCAACCACGGGCCGGTGTAGTGCGAGGGGTTGCGCTCTGCCAGTTCCTCGCGCAGCGTCGCCAGACCCGTGGCAAAACGGCGCCAGTCGCCGGTCGCGGCTTTTTGCAGCCACAGCACCGCCGCAATGTCTGCCAGCGCCTCGCCCCAGAGCTCTAGGCTGCCGTTCTTCAGTGCCGACACATAGCCTTGCAGCGTCATGCCCGCATGCGCCATCTCAGGCGGCAGGATGCGGTCAAAGCGACCCAGCACATAGCCTTCGCGCTACTCGATGCAGTGGGTGATTTCGTGCACGGCGATGACGCGCAGCCATAGCGGCAGGTCGGCCTCGGCCATGCGCTCAAAAAACGGCATCAGGATTTCTGCAGGCCTCGTGTTGTAAAACACCAGGCAGGCGCCGTTGGTGGTGGAGAGGCCAGCCGCCATCAGCGGTCGCGTGACGCCGTTCCTTCGCGCATCGAGCACCGTCAGTTCCAGACCCTCGTTCCGGACCAGATCGGCGACTGCGCCAAGCTCGTCGCGCAACAGCGACTCCGACTCCGACGGGTAGGGCGCGGCCTGCGGCCCTGACGCGGACAAGGCAAACTACAACAGCGCGGCGACACACAAGGCCGAGCGGACAAAGGAATGAACACGCTTGCGCATGTCGGGCTCCTTCAACAATGATCAAGGGCTGCAGGACCCGCCCCGACGTGCCATGGCGACCCGGGGCGAGTCTGCCGATCGTACGACACCCGTCTTTAAGCGACCATTGGGCCGCCATTTATGCCATAAACATCGGCGCGGCGGCGTCAAAGTTGAGGTATGGCGCGGCGAAATAGCCGCTTTCCTACACCGGCGCCCAACACCAGGCCACACGGCACAAAAAACGGCGAAAGCGTATGACAAAATCACCCGCAGCAGCGTCATGGCGGCGGTTAGGTGATAGAATTTTGTCCGCGTCCGGGGCAGTCAAAACACAATATTCCCCGGTGCCCGAATCCAGTCCTTCCCCGCCTCAACACATCCGCAAAAAAGGAATCCTCACATGCTTACCGACGCCGAACGCAAACAAGCCATGCAAACCCTGCTCGAG
>CAMDRY010000345.1 GCA_945906975.1 Bordetella parapertussis
TATATGCGGTGGGCACGGATATGGCGCCAATATTTGGCGGCAGCTATCCGGGCCCGGGTTCCAATCTTGGTCCGGCGATGACGTTTGGCTTTCTGGCCGCCGAACACATTGCCGGTGGTGTCATTCCGTAGATTTAATCCCGTGTTCGGGCCTGTTGGCCTTGGTGCAAAGTGCTGCCAAGTTGGCACCACGTTTGTGTCAATCTTTGTATCAATCTTTATATCAATCTTTATATCAATCAGGCCGAGGACGGCCGCATAAGACGCGCCGCCTTTGACAGAGCGCAACTAACAAGGAGAAAAATATGAACAAGATCGCGTGTATTGCAGGCCTGGTGTTTTTGGCGATGGCCGGGCAGGTGCTGGCGCAAAAATATCCGGACCGTCCCATCCGCCTTATCGTACCCTATGCCCCTGGCGGCAGCGTCGATACGACAAGCAGGCTTCTTGCGCCGCGATTTGCCGAGGCCCTGGGCCAGCCGGTTGTGGTCGAGAACCGGCCGGGCGGCGGCGCCATCATAGGTACGGGCAGCGTGGCCAAGGCAGCACCCGACGGCTACACCATCCTGATGGCCGATATCGCTTTTAGCGCCAATCCGGCACTGCACGAAAAGCTTCCCTATGACAGCCTCAAGGATTTTGAGCCGGTCATTTTCACCGCCACCCTGCCGACGATGTTTGTGGTGCCCAAGGCTGTGCCGGCCACAACGCTTGCCGAACTCGTCGCGCTCGCAAAATCCAAGCCCGGTGTGCTCAACTACGCTTCAGCCGGGCTGGGAAGCGTGGCGTTTCTTGCCGCCGAATTGTTCAAAATGCAGAACGGCATTGATATCGTGCACGTGCCATTCCAGAGCGGCGGGCAGGGCATTGTGTCGGTGCTCGGGGGGCAGACGCAGATGACGATCCTGACGGTGCCGACGCTGATCTCACACGTCAAGGCGGGCGCGATACGCGGCCTCGCCGTGTCAGGGCAAAAACGCCGGCCGAATCTTCCCGAGGTGCCCACGTTTGCCGAAGCCGGTTACGGCAATTTTGATGTCGCTTTATGGACCGGCATCCTGGCGCCCGCAGGCACGCCAAAAGACATCATCGCCAAGCTCAATGTTGAGATCAACCGCGTCCTCGCCAACCCCGACACCCGCCAACGCCTCGCCGACATCGGCACCGATGCGGAAGGGGGCACGCCCGAGCGTTTTGGCAAATTCATAGTCGAGGACATCGCGCGCTGGCAGCGCTTGATAAAGCCGGCTATGCGTGAAAAGTAAATGCATCGCCGCTTATTCCGCTTGGTTTAACCAACTGCGCGCGCCGGCAGGTCCACGCCGTGCTCGCCTGAGCCTATGCCTGCGCTGGCATCTTGCGCCGCCTTGATGACCGACTTGGCCAGCGCGGGCAACTCGGCGCGTTTGACCGACGAGGCCGCCATGGCGATGCCCAGGCTGCCAAGCACATTGCCCGCGCCATTGAACAGCGGCGCGGCGACGCCGATGATGCCTTGCAGGAACTCGCCGCTGCTGGTGCAGTACCCGTCCTGGCGGATTTGCCGCAGCGCCTTCCTGAAACTTTCCCAGTCGGCGCCGAGTCCCGCGGCGGCGATGCTTTTGCGGTGTTTGGCGAACAGGCTGCGCAGTTGGTGGGCGGGAAGGTTGGCGAGGATCACCTTGGACGCGGCACCGGAGAACAGCGGGCGCTTTTGTCCGCGGCTGAACAGGCCCGCCGGCGCATCGGCGACGATTTCCTCGCGCACGCACATGACGGTGTCGCTGAACAGCACGCACAGCAAGGCGCTGTGACCGGTGCGTGCGGCGAGGCGCCGCATCGGCGGGCCGCCGGCGGCATAGACCGGGTCACACAGGCGCACGTGGCGGTCCAGCTCGATGATGCGCGGCCCCAGGATGTAGGAGCCCTTGGCGACGGGGGTGACGAAGCCGGCGCCTTGCAGCACCTTGATGTAGCGGTAGCAGGTGGAGCGGGAACAAGCTGAATAGCGGATCAGGTCCTCGGTGGACCAGACCGGGGCCGCCGGCGTGAACACGTCGAGCAGGCTCAGCATTTTTTCCAGGCTGTTCATGCAGCCATTCTAACCAAAGCGCCGCAGGCTGTTTTTCGGTGTTTGAATAATTGTAAATTTTCCCACGATGATGGACATTGTTAGCATTGGGCGCTAACATTTCCAACCCCGTGCAGAAGGGGCGCAGACGCACAAGTTTGCAGACGTACAAGTTGCAAATGGACAAGCGTATAAGAGAGCAAGAGTGCAACAGTGCAACAGTGCAAGAGTGCAAGGCGGCGTGCAGGCCGACGTCTCTCGCTTACCCCGGCACGGCCAGTACACCGCGGAGTCACCGTCATCCGAACATCCCCGATAAGATTTTCATGCAATGCGGCTGCGCCTGGCGCCGCCTGGCGCGCAATGCCCTATGCCCATGCTTGAGGCTGCCACACACCGCGGCGCCGACGAGGGCAGGGTGGTCGTCTTTTCCGCCGCCTTCAGGCCTTTTTGCGAACCGCTGCTCGCCGGCTTTGCCGCGCAGCACCCTGGCATAGAGGTCGCGTTCGTCGATGGCATCAGCGGCACGCTGCACCAGCGCTATCTGGATGCGCTGGTAGGCGGGCGGGGCGAGGTCGACGTATTGTGGAGCTCGGCCATGGACTTGCAGATGGATCTCGCGCAGTCCGGCCATGCGCAAGCGTGCCCGGGCGCGGCCGGGGCGGGGTTCCCCGCATGGGCCAATTATCGCGACATGGCTTTTGCCACAACACTTGAACCGTTGGTCACGCTCATTAACCGCGACCTGCTTGAGGCCAACACGCCGGCCGGTTCGCTGGCCGAAATCACGGCGCTGCTCCATGCCGCGCCGCAGGGCTTGCGCGGCAAGCTTGCCTCTTATGACATCGCCAATAACGGCCTGGGTTTTCTTGCGCTGCTGCACGAGAGCGCCGATGAGGGTGTTTTCGACGCGTTCATGCGTGCGCTGGTCGTCGCGCGGCCGCGCATGTATGGCTCCAACCCGCCGCTGGTGGACGAGGTGGCCGGCGGCCGTGCCGCGCTCGCCTACCATGTGCTCGGCGCTTTCGCGCTGCGTGCCCTGCGCGCACATGCCACGCTCGCCGTCGCCCCCACCGCGATGGCGCAAACGGCCGTGTCACGCATTGCTTTTGTGCCGGTGAGTGCGCCGCACCCCCTGGCGGCGCGCAAATTTCTTGATTACCTGTTGTCGGAGCCGGGGCAGGCGAGGCTGGGCGAATCCGAGTTGTTTCCGCTGCGCGCCGCAGGCAACATACCGGCGCAGTTGGGCCGCGCCGTGCGTGTGCCCATCGCCATTGACCAGGGCTTCGATGCGTTTCTTGATACGGCGCGGCGCGACAGGCTGGCCGAACGCTGGCAGACCGTTGTTGCGGCGACTGCCGCAGCATGATTAATTACAACAACACCCAAGGAGAGACGAAATGCTAAGCAGATCACTGATTGCCGCGGCGCTGGCCATTGCATTAATGCCCGTGCTGCCGGCGAGCGCGCAAACCGCGTGGCCGTCCAAACCGCTGAAAATCGTCGTGCCTTACCTGCCGGGGGCGTTCACCGATTTGTCGGCCCGTTCGCTGGCGGCCGAATTGACCGAGCAACTCGGCCAGCAGGTTATTGTCGAGAACCGCAGCGGCGCCGGTGGCACGCTCGGCCTTGATATCGTGGCCAAGTCGGCGCCTGATGGTTACACCCTGGTGCTCACCGACAACTCGTTTGCCATGGCGGCGGGGCTCTACACCAAGCTGCCCTACGACCCGCTCAAGGATTTCACCCAGGTCAGCCAGATCGCCGAATCCCCATCCATCATGGTGGCGCGCCAGGAACTGCCGGCAAAGTCGGTAAAGACCTTGGTCGATCTGGCCAAGGCCAAGCCCGGCGAACTGACTTTTGGCTCCGGCGGCCAGGGTTCGTCAGCCCATCTGGCGACCGAACTTTTTCTCAACGTCACCGGTAGCAAGATGACCCACATCCCCTTCAAGGGTGTGGCCGCATCCATCGCCGAGGTCGTGGCCGGGCGCCTCGACATTTCCATCGCCAGCCTCGCCAGCGGCATGGCGCACGTGCGCAGCGGCCGCGTGCAGGGCTTTGCCGTTTCGGGCAAGGAGCGCTCGTCCTTGCTGCCCAATGTGCCGACCTTTGTCG
>CAMDRY010000346.1 GCA_945906975.1 Bordetella parapertussis
GAGGACGCGGAACTGCGCCGGCTGGAGCAGCTGGTCCGGGTGGAGACCGATCCGGTGCTGGGCAATGCCGGACGGCGCGGCGCGAAGCTGCTGGTGCAATCAGGCGAAAAACAATACGACGCGCGCGTCACCGCCATCAAGGGCGATCCTGACATGCCACTCAGTCAAGAGGAGGTCGCCGCGAAATTCATGCGCTACGCCGGGCCCAGCGTGCCGGCGGGCAAGGCCTACGGCTTTGCCTCGGCCCTGGTCAGTTGCGAAAAGAACACACCCTTTCGCGCCTTGTGGGATTTGCTGTTCTAGCTTGGGGCGATGCCGAAAAACCAATAGCATCGACTGGAAACTACCTACTGGCGCGGGTTTTCAGCCTATTGCACCAGTTCTGCCTGGCGCAATCCGGTGATCATCGAGGTCTTGAGCAAATGCGCGTGCAGGCGTCCGCGATCGGCAATGATGGCCTTCAGGCCGGCGAGAATCTCGGTGCGACGCTGGGTGTCGCGTTCGCGCATACGCGCACGATTGGCCGCGGCTTGGGCGATGATTTGTTCGAGCGCGGCCGGGCGGCGCTGGCGCTCGTAGCGATCGAGCAGCGCGACAGTGGCGCCATGCCACACCTCAATCAGCTTGCCGGCAAGACTGAAGGCGTCGTGCACGCCGCCGTTCATGCCCATGCCACCCGAGGGACTGTTAAGGTGGGCCGCGTCACCGGCCAGAAACACCCGGCCCGCGCTATAGCGGGCGGCGATGCGCTGGTGAACGCGATAGGGGCGCCGCTCCAGCACCGCATAGGCCTCGTCGCGCGGCACGATGGCCTGCAACGCCGCCTCTAGCGCCGGCGCCTCCAGCGCCTCTTCGACCGGGCGGTCCTCGGGCGGGTAAATGCTGACGCGCCATAAGTCGGGCAGACGCAGCAGGCTGAAATTGGCCGCACCTTCGCGCCAGCAATAGCTGACATTGGACAGTCCGGGCAGGTGCTCGTGAAAAGCAAAGCGCGTGGTCGCGAGAATCGTTGTCTCGGGGTAAGTCTCGCCCTCGAAGGCGATGCCCAGCGCCTGGCGCACCACGCTGCGCGCGCCGTCGGCGCCGATCAGGTAACGGCCGAGCACGCCCTCGATACCGTCTTCGCGCTCAACATCGATCATCACGCCGTCCGCGTCTTGCTGCAAGCCGGTCACTTTTGCATTGAAGTGCAGGCTGACCATGGGATGGTTTTGCACACGGCGCAACAAGGCGCGCGACAGCTTCCACTGTTCGCACTGCAGGCGGTAAGGGTGGGCGGTGTCACCGGCGAGAACAGACAAGTCGAATTCCGCCTTATCGCCGGACGGGTGCAGGCGCACCTGCCAGGTCGGGCAAATCAGTCCGTCCGCGATCAACTCGGCGGTGATGCCAAACGGTTCGAGCATATCGAGGGTGGGCGGGTGAAACGTCGAGGCGCGCAAGTCCTGGACGATATCGGCTTCGGCTTCAAACAGTCGCACCGGAATGCCGGCCTCGGCAAGGCAAAGCGCGGCACTCAGGCCGACCGGGCCGCCCCCGGCGATGAGCACACAGGACGCTGGGCTGTTACTCATAGCTTGTTCACATTGATGCTGCTTACATTGACCGTCATGTTTCGTGGCATTTTTTCTTGGCATTCACGCTTAATGAATTTAGTATAAGGCAATCGAATTTGTCCTTCCGTTAAGGTTAATCGGATTAATTGGCTTAATCGGATCGGGTTAATCAGGTTAATCACATTGATCGCGTCAAACCATATCCTCGCTGGCATCCCCTTGCAAAGACGCGCATTCCTGAAATCGGGCACGGCAGGCATTGCCATCGCGGCCCTGCCCACCCTTGCCACCCTTGCCACCATTACCACGCTTGCCACCCTCAAGCCTGGCGTGGCGCGGGCCCAGGCAGCCTGGCCGACAAGGCCGCTCAAACTGGTGGTTCCCTTCGCGCCCAGTGGTGGTGGTGATGTCATTGCGCGCCTGTTCGCGCCGCGCCTTTCCGCGGCGCTGGGCCAGCCGGTGATCATCGAGAACAAACCGGGCGCCTCAGGCACGATAGGCGCAAGCTTTGTCGCCAAGGCCGCGCCCGACGGCTATACGCTGTTGCTATCCAATAACGCCTCCATCGCAACCGGGCCGCTGGTGTACCCCAAAATAGACTACAAGCCGCGCACCGACTTTGAACACGTAGTCATGATCAGTTCCTTTGCCAACGGCTTTCTGGTCAATACCAATCACCCGGCAAGAACGCTGCAGGAGTTCATCGCCCTGGCGCGGGCGAAGCCGGGCAAGCTGAGCTTCGCCTCGGCGGCGGTGGGTTCGGCCGGGCACCTGACCGGCGAAATGATGAAGCAGCGCGCCGGCATAGACATGCAACACGTGCCCTACAAGGGCACGGGCCCGGCGATCACCGACCTGATGGCCGGACAGATCGATGCCATTTTTGACGGCCTGCCGGCATCCACGCCCTACGTGAAGGCGGGAAAATTGCGGCTGCTGGCTATCTCTGCACCACAACGCCTGCCCAACTTTCCGGAAGTGCCGACGCTCAATGAAATCGTGCCCGGCGTCGCCGGTTTCGCCTGGTTCGGCCTGTCCGCGCCGGCCAGGACGCCGCGGGAGATTCTCGAGCGCATCGAAACCGAGGTGCAAAAAATTGTGGCCCTCCCCGAGGTGCGGGCGCGCTTTGCCGACCTGGGCATGAACCTGTCGGGCCGCGGCCGCAACGACTATGCCGAATTTATCGCGCAAGATATCCAGCGCTGGGCGCCGGTGGTGAAGGCGGCCGGCGTCAGCACCGACGGATGAACATTCTTTCACAGGACAAACCATGAACCCTTCTCTTGATACGCTGGTCAAAAATGTGCGCGTGGTGCGCCCGAACAAGAACTCGGTCGACCTGCTGGACATTGGCATCAAGGACGGCAAGTTTTCCCGCATCGCGCCGGAGATCCGCGCCGAAGAAGCCAAGTCGGTCATCGATGGCACGAACCTGCTGGGCTTTCCCGGTTGCGTCGATGCGCACATGCACATCGGCATCTACCAGCCGCTGGCCCAGGATGCCGTCGCCGAGAGCAAGGCCGCGGCCATGGGCGGGGTGACCTCCAGCCTCAATTACTTTCGCACCGGGCAGTACTACCTCAACAAGGGCGGTCCCTACAGCAAGTTCATGCCCGAGGTGCTCAAGCTCTCGGAGGGTAATGTCTGGGTCGACTACGGTTACCACCTCGCGCCCATCGAGTCGGCCCACATCGATGAAATGGATTCCTTGCTGACCGACTGGGGCGTGCCCTCGTTCAAGATTTTCATGTTCTACGGCGGCTATGGCCTGCACGGCCAGTCGGACAAACAAAACGAATTCCTGATGATAGGCCCCGAGGAGCGCTACGACGTCGCGCACTTTGAATTCATCATGCGTTCGGCCTTCCGCATGACCCAGGCCCACCCCGAACTGGCCGAATACATCAGCGTCAGCCTGCATTGCGAGTTTGCCGACATCCTCAACGCCTACACCAAGATCGTCGAGCGCGACAGCAAGCTAGACGGGCTGGCGGCCTATAGCGCGGCGCGCCCTCCCCACTCCGAGGGCCTGGCCATCTGGATCGCCTCTTACCTCGCCAACGAAACCGGATGCCCCAACATCAACCTCTTGCACCTGTCGTCGAAAAAGGCCATCGATGCCGCAATGATGATGCAGCGCGTTTTCCCGCACATCAATTTCCGCCGCGAAGTCACGGTCGGCCATTTGATGCTGGATGTCGATTGCGAGTGCGCGGTGCAGGCAAAGGTGAATCCGCCCATCCGTCCGCGCCCCGACGTGGAGGCGCTGTGGGAAGCGGTGCTCAACCGCGACGTCGACTGGATCGTCAGCGACCACGCCTGCTGCTCAGCCGAGCAGAAATGGTCGTCTAAATTCCCGAAAAATATCTGGCTCGCCAAGTCCGGATTCGGCGGCACCGAATACCTGCTGCCCTCCATCGTCAGCGAAGGCTCCAAGCGCGGCATGTCGTACAACCACATGGCCGAGCTGCTGTCGTGGAACCCGGCCAAGCGTTACGGCCTGCTCAACAAGGGCGATATCGCCCTCGGCTACGACGCCGACCTGGTGCTGGTCGATCCGCACAAAAGTTTTACCGTGCGCGCCGCCGACTCCCTTTCCAA
>CAMDRY010000347.1 GCA_945906975.1 Bordetella parapertussis
CCCGCCCCTCCCGATACCACTCAGTGCGGGCAATCTCACTTCCATTCAAACGCCCCGCACTCATGATCTTGATTCCCTGGGCACCGAGGCGCATCGCGTTTTGCATCGCTCGCTTCATTGCACGCCGGAACATAATGCGTTTTTCAAGCTGCTGGGTGATCGAGTCAGCAATAAGCTGTGCATCGATCTCCGGCTTGCGAATTTCCTCAATGTTGACGTGCACCATTTGCACGCCAAGCAGTTTGCGAAGCTCGGCCTTGAGCACCTCGATGTCCTCGCCTTTTTTTCCAATTACGACACCGGGGCGTGCGCTATGGATGGTTATCCGGGCATCCTTTGCGGGCCGTTCGATAATCACGCGACCAACGGATGCGTGCGCTAGTTTTTTCTTAAGGTACTCGCGGACCTTGAGGTCCTCGATGAGCATCCCGGGGAAATTCTTGCTGTTAGCAAACCAGCGCGAACTCCAGTTTTTATTGACCGAAAGACGGAAACCTATCGGATGGATTTTTTGTCCCATACGTGCCCCTTAACCCTTGGTCGCAGCCTTTGCGGCGGCGCCCTTCTTTGGTTTGACTTCGTCGCCGACGGTGATGAAAATATGGCATGTCGGCTTGATGATACGGTTACCGCGGCCTTTGGCGCGCGCAGTAAAACGTTTCAGAACGGTGCCTTTTTCGACGTAAATGGTCTTGACCTTGAGCTCGTCGATATCGGCGCCATCGTTATGCTCAGCATTAGCTATTGCCGATTCGAGCACTTTTTTGATGATCCTCGCACCTTTCTTGGGGCTGAAAGCCAGCAAGTTGAGTGCATTTTCGACGGTCAGCCCGCGAATCTGGTCAGCCACAAGTCGACCCTTCTGGGCGGACAGGCGGACACCACGTAGTTTTGCTTGAGTTTCCATGTCGCGTTCCTCTTACTTCTTTGGCGGGCCGGAGGGCGCCGCCACCTTCTTGTCAGCCGAATGGGCCTTGAAGGTGCGTGTGAGAGCAAATTCGCCCAATTTGTGGCCAACCATGTTTTCCGAAATGTACACGGGCATATGTTGCTTGCCGTTGTGCACCGCGATGGTCAGGCCGACGAAATCGGGCAGAATCGTTGAACGACGCGACCAAGTCTTGATTGGGCGTTTGTCGTTGCCCGAACGTGCTGTATCCACCTTTTTAATCAGATGTGCATCAACGAACGGGCCTTTTTTAACTGAACGTGCCATAGGTCACCTATTTCTGATAGCGGCGTTGAACTATCATGCCGCTAGTGCGCTTATTACGACGAGTGCGGTAGCCCTTGGTCAGGGTACCCCATGGGCTGACCGGATCCCGGCCTGCTGCGGTTTTGCCTTCGCCGCCACCGTGCGGGTGATCGATAGGGTTCATCGCCACGCCACGGACTGTCGGACGAATACCGCGCCAGCGGTTTGCTCCCGCCTTGCCGATCGAACGAAGGCTGTGCTCTTCATTGCCGACCTCACCAATCGTCGCACGGCAATCCACGTTGACCTTGCGTATCTCACCGGAACGCAACCGCAGTTGGGCGTAACTGCCTTCGCGAGCCAGCAATTGCACCGACGTGCCAGCGGCGCGCGCGATCTGCGCCCCCTTTCCAGGCATCATTTCCACACAATGGACCGTCGTACCAACCGGGATGTTGCGAAGCGGAAGTGCATTGCCCGGCTTAATCGGAGCCTCTGAGCCGGAAATCAATGCCATCCCGGCCAGCATGCCTTTCGTGGCGATGATATAGCGACGTTCGCCGTCAGCGTAACAAAGCAGGGCAAGGTTGGCGCTGCGGTTTGGATCGTATTCCAAACGTTCGACTTTTGCCGGAACACCATCCTTGTCCCGCTTGAAATCGACGATACGGTAGTGCTGCTTGTGGCCACCGCCCTGATGCCGGGTCGTAATGCGTCCGGTATTGTTGCGACCCGCCTTGTTGGATTTGGGCTCGAGCAATGCGGTGTGGGGCTTACCCTTGTGCAGATTCGGGTTAACAACCTTAACAACACTCCGACGTCCCGGCGAAGTTGGTTTGACTTTGATGAGGGCCATGGCTTACTCCGTCGCCTGAAAGTTGATTTCCTGGCCAGGCTTAAGCGAAACATAAGCCTTTTTCCAGTTGTTGCGCCTACCCATGAACTTACCGAAACGCTTTTCCTTGCCCTTGACATTAAGCACTTGAACACTCTCTACTTGAACCTTGAAAAGCAATTCAACTGCGGCCTTGATTTCCGGCTTGGTTGCATCGGATGCAACCCGGAAAACAACCTGTTCGTTCTTCTCAGCGACAAGCGTGCTCTTTTCGGAAACCTGAGGGGCAAGCAATACCTGCATCAAGCGGTCGCTCGCATATTTGGTAACGGCGTTCATGCCAGCACCTCTTCGAATTTGGCCACCGCAGCGCGCGTAAGCAGTACGTTTTTATAGTGCACCAGGGATACCGGATCAATTTCGCCGACTTCAAGAACAAGAACGTTCGGCAAATTGCGCGACGAAAGATAAAGATTCTCGTCAGCACTGTCGGTAATCAGCAGGAACGAATCGAGCATGCCGATGTTCTTGACCTTTTCCGCGAAAAGTTTCGTCTTCGGGGAGTTGACCATGAATTTATCGATCACCTTCAGGCGATCCTCACGCGCCAACTGGGAGAGGATCGACGCCATGCCTGCGCGATACATCTTACGATTGACTTTTTGCGTGAAATTCTCGTCAGGCGAGTTCGGGAAAATGCGCCCGCCTCCACGCCACAACGGGCTGGATGCCTTACCGGCACGAGCACGGCCAGTACCCTTTTGACGCCACGGCTTTTTCTTCGACTTGGCAATCTCGCTGCGTCCCTTTTGGGCGCGTGTTCCGAGGCGGGCGTTGGCCTGGTAGGCGGTGACGATCTGGTGGATCAACGCCTCGTTATAGTCACGTCCAAACAAAGCGTCGGACGCAGCAACGGTCTGGCTGCTGGCGCCTTTGTCATCAATTAGCTTAAGTTCCATTATTTACCTCCCTTGCCGGCCTTGGGGGCAATAACGACTTTGGGTTTGCGCGGCTTAACAGTGGGGCGAACGATCAGATCGCCACCGCGGCTGCCGGGAACGGAACCTTTAATCATGAGCAACTGGCGTGCAGCATCGATCCTTACAATCTCGAGGCTCTGCGTGGTGCGCGTTACATCACCCAAATGGCCGGCCATTTTCTTGCCGGGAAAAACCCGACCCGGATCCTGCGCCTGCCCGATAGAACCCGCAGAATTGTGCGAACGCGAGTTACCGTGGGAGGCGCGGTTGGACGAGAAATGATGGCGCTTGATTGCACCGGCAAATCCCTTACCTTGGGTAGTGCCGGTCACATCAACGCGCTGGCCGACCGTAAAGAGGTCTACGCCAATCTTGCTGCCCGGTTGGAGGCTGGCGAGGTCAGCTTCCGAGACGCTAAATTCCCTGAGTGTATGCCCTGCCTCAACACCGGCCTTGGCTAGATGGCCGGCCAACGCCTTGGTCACGCGCGAGGCACGGCGCTTACCGAATGCAACCTGAACCGCGCTATACCCGTCGGTCTCGGCTTTCTTGATTTGGGTCACGCGATTGTCAGACACGTCCAGCACGGTCACCGACTGAGAATCACCATCGTCGGTAAAAATGCGGGTCATGCCGACCTTGCGGCCGACTAGTCCTAAACTCATTTTCTTACCCTTTCCAAAAAAACAACCCCAAAGCGTATGCCTTGGAAGGGGCCGGCTTCAATTGGCCGGCTAAATTATTATTAAAACAGGCGGATGGTTAGCCCCCATCCGCGCGGGCTTACTACAGAACTATTGCAGCTTGATCTCTACATCCACCCCAGCCGGAAGATCAAGTTTCATGAGCGCATCGACTGTTTTATCAGTCGGATCGATGATGTCCATAAGGCGTAAATGCGTTCTGATCTCAAACTGATCACGCGAGGTTTTGTTGACGTGCGGGCTGCGCAACACGTCAAAGCGCTCGATGCGAGTCGGCAGGGGAACAGGCCCCTTTACAACAGCGCCCGTACGCTTTGCGGTTTCGACAATCTCAAGCGCTGACTGATCGATGAGACGGTAATCGAACGCTTTGAGTCTGATACGAATTTTCTGATTTTGCATGGCTGCTTTCTTTACTCGATGACCTTGGCTACGACG
>CAMDRY010000348.1 GCA_945906975.1 Bordetella parapertussis
CTTGCCCGGCCATCGGGCAGCCGTTACCATCTTCCGGGACAGGCGCTGCGGCCAGCGCACCAACCACCAACCACGACCACCAACCACGACGACAAACCACGGCAGATATGGACTTGAACGTTACCCCCGGCGAGCTGGCATTTCGCGACGAAGTGCGCAGCTTCGTGCGCGCCAGCGTGCCCGCGGACATCGCGCACAAGGTGCTCGACCACCGCCACCTGTCACGCGCGGACCAGATGCGCTGGCAGGACATCCTCGCGCAAAAGGGCTGGTTGTGCGGACACTGGCCGAAGGAGTTCGGCGGTTGCGCCTGGACAGCCGTGCAAGTGCATATTTTTGACGAGGAGGCCGCAGCGGCCGGTGCGCCGCGCCTGATTCCCTTCGGCCTCAACATGGTCGCGCCTGTGATCATGGCCTTTGGCAGCCCCTGGCAAAAAGAGCATTACCTCACGCGCATCCGCGAAAACACCGACTGGTGGTGCCAGGGTTACTCCGAGCCTGGCTCCGGTTCCGATCTGGCCAGCCTCAAGACGCGGGCAGAACGGCAGGGTGATGAATACGTCGTCAACGGCCAGAAAACCTGGACAACGCTGGCACAGCACGCCGACATGATTTTTTGCCTGGTGCGCACCGCCACCGAAGGGCGCAAGCAGGAGGGCATTTCTTTTTTGCTCATCGACATGCGCTCGCCCGGTATCTGCGTGCGGCCCATCATCATGCTCGACGAGGGGCACGAGGTGAACGAGGTGTTTTTCGACAACGTAAGGGTGCCGCTGAAAAACCGCGTCGGCGAAGAGGGCAAGGGCTGGACTTACGCCAAATTCCTGCTCGGCCACGAGCGCACCAACATCGCCGGCGTGGGCGCTTCCAAGCGCGAGCTGGCAACGCTCAAGTCAATTGCCCGCGACCAGATGAAGAGCGGACGGCCGCTGATAGAGGATGCGGGCTTTGCCGCAAAAATAGCGCTGCTCGAGATCGAGCTGATGGCCCTTGAGGTGACCGTAATGCGGGTGCTGGCGGCGCGCGGCAAGACGCCGGGCGCCGAATCGTCGATACTCAAGATCAAGGGCACGGAAATCCAGCAGACCCTGACGGTGCTGATGATGGAGGCCTTGGGCCCCTATGCGCAGCCCTTCCTGCCCGAGGGTGGGCCCGATGAGGGCGCGGGGCCGGTGGGTCCCGCGTATGCCGCGCCGCTCGCGGCGCGCTATTTCAATATGCGCAAGACCACCATTTACGGCGGTTCCAACGAAGTGCAGCGCAATATCATTGCGCAAATGGTGCTGGGGCTATGAAGGCGGTGAATGGAGAACCGGAAATGGGAAATGGTGTGAAACATAAGCAGTACGTGGGTATTGGAGTCGCCTTTACGATTTTCCATTGCCTATTTTCTATCGACTGAATTCAAATGGATTTCGCATTCACCGAAGAACAGACCATGCTGGCCGATTCGCTGGCCAAATTTCTCGCGCACGAATACGGCTTTGAGCAGCGCGGCGCCATCCGCGCCTCGGGCGAGGGCTTCAGCCGCGAGGTGTGGCGGGGCTTTGCCGAAATGGGCTTGCTCGGCCTGCCCTTTGCAGAGGAGCACGGCGGCTTTGGCGGCACGCCGGTCGACACGCTGCTGGTGATGCAGGCGCTGGGCAAGGCGCTGGTGCTCGAACCCTACTGGTCGACGGTGGTGATGGCGGGCAACGCCATTCACCTCGGTGGCAGCGCTGCACAAAAAAACGCACTGCTGCCGGCCATCGCCGGCGGTGAGCGTATTTTCGCCTGGGCGCATGGCGAGCCCGGCTCGCGCTACGACCTGGCGCATGTCGAGACGGTGGCCAGGGCCGAGGGTGACGCGCATGTGCTCGACGGCAAGAAATCGGTCGTGCTGTTTGGCGCGCAGGCGGACAGCCTGATCGTTTCAGCGCGCTCTGAAGGCGGCGTGCGTGATGCGGCGGGCATCAGCCTGTTCATCATCCATCGCGGGCAACCTGGCGTCAGCGTGCGCGATTACCGCACCATAGACGGACTGCGCGCCGCGGAAATTACCTTCAAGAGCGTACGCGCCGGCGCCCAAGCGCTGCTTGGCGATCGCGGCGCCGGCCACGCGCTGATCGAACAGGTTAGCGACCTTGGCCTTGCGGCGCTGTGCGCCGAGGGTGTCGGCCTGATGGAGGCGCTCAACGCCGCAACGCTCGATTATCTCAAGACGCGGCAGCAGTTCGGCCAGCCCATCGGCCGCTTCCAGGCGCTGCAGCACCGCGCCGTGGACATGATGATCCATGCCGAGCAGTCCAAGTCCATGGCGTATCTGGCGGCGATGCGCGCCGGCGGCGCCGATGCGCACGAACGCCGGCGCACCGTCGCCGCAGCCAAGGCGTATGTCGGCCGCGCCGCGCGTCGCGTCGCCGAAGAGGCCATCCAGTTGCATGGCGGAATGGGCGTGACGAATGAGCTCGCCGCCAGCCACTATGCCAAGCGTCTGGTCATGCTCGACTTCATGCAGGGCGATGCGGACCATCACCTCGCGCGCTTTGCCGCCGCAGCGCTCGTTTGAGCGTTTCGCCACGCTTTTAAGCAAACCGATAAGCAAACCAATAAGCAAACCGATAAGCGATCAACAGTGACGAAAGAAAAATGATGAGCACCAATCCGCAGGTCCTGTTGGCCAGCCGCCCTGTCGGGGCGGTCAGGGAAGATAATTTCAGCGTGGTTGAATCGGCTATGCCCGCCCCGGTCGCCGGACAAATGCTGGTGCGCAACGACTGGCTGTCGCTCGACCCCTATATGCGCGGTCGCATGAGTGACGCCAAATCCTATGCCCGCTCCGTCGCTATCGGCGAGGTGATGGTGGGCGGCACCGCCGGTGAGGTTATTGAATCGCATCACCCCGGCTTCAAGGCCGGCGACAAGGTGGTCGGTGCGCTGGGCTGGCAGCGTTACGCCGTGTCTGATGGCGCCGGGCTGATGAAGCTCGACAATCCCTTGGCGCCGATGTCGGCCTACCTTGGCGTGCTGGGCATGCCGGGTGTCACCGCATGGATGGGGCTGCTCGACATCGGCCAGCCCAAGCCGGGCGAGACGGTCGTGGTGTCGGCCGCAGCGGGTGCCGTGGGTTCGGTGGTGGGGCAGCTTGCGAAAATAAAGGGTTGCCGCGCCGTGGGCATCGCCGGTGGCGCGGCCAAGTGCAAGCATGTGGTCGAGGACCTCGGCTTTGACGCCTGCGTCGATTACAAGGCGGGCAATCTTGCCGCCGACCTCGGGGCGGCGCTGACAAACGGCAAGAATAAGGGCATTGACGTCTACTTTGATAACGTCGGCGGCGAAGTGCTCGACGCCGTACTGCCGCACATGAATGCGTTCTCGCGCATTCCCTTATGCGGCCTGATTTCGCAATACAGCGCCACCGAGGCCTACGGCGTGAAGCAGTTCCGCTCTTTTCTGGTGAACCGCATCCGGCTGCAGGGTTTTATCTGTTTTGACCGGCTCGACCTGTGGCCGCAAGCCATGCGTGAGTTGGGCGGCTGGCTGGGCGAGGGCAAACTGCAGTACCGCGAATCCGTGGCGCAGGGTCTTGCTGCCGCACCGCGCGCGTTTATCGGCCTGCTCAGCGGCGAGAACCTCGGCAAGCAACTGGTCAGGCTTGGTTGAATTTATTTATTTTTCTAAAAAGGAAGCGCAATGATCGATCTTTATTCCTGGGCGACACCCAACGGCCACAAAGTCCACATCATGCTCGAGGAGTGTGGCCTGTCTTACAAGGTGCATCCAATTGACATCGGCGTCGGTGACCAGTTCAAGCCGGAATTTCTCAAGATCAGCCCCAACAACAAGATGCCGGCCATGGTCGACCAGGACGGCCCCGGCGGCAAGCCGATGTCACTATTCGAGTCGGGCGCGATCCTGCTCTACCTCGCCTCCAAGACCGGTAAGTTCCTGCCCGCGGACATCCGCGATCGCTGGAGCACGCTGCAATGGTTGATGTTCCAGATGGGCGGTGTCGGACCGATGCTCGGCCAGGCCCACCACTTTCGCAATTACGCCCAGGTAAAGATCCCCTACGCCATCGACCGTTATATCAACGAGGCCAAGCGCATTTACGGCGTTATCGACCGGCGTTTGGCGCAAAGTCCCTATATCGCCTGCGATGAATACACCAT
>CAMDRY010000349.1 GCA_945906975.1 Bordetella parapertussis
AATCGTTTGCGCGCCCTGGCGCCGGGCGCGCTCGGCAGCCTGCAGCGCGGCATCGAGAAAGAAAGCCTGCGCGTGTATCCCGACGGCATGCTGGTCAACACGCCCCATCCGGCGGGCCTTGGCTCGGCCATGACCCATCCGCTGATCACCACCGATTTCAGTGAATCGCAGATTGAACTGGTGACCGGCGTACACACCAGCAACCAGGCCTGCCTCGATGAACTGACCCAGATCCACCAGGTCGTTTATCGCAATATTGGCGACGAACTGCTGTGGTGCGCCAGCATGCCTTGCGGCCTGCCCGCCGACGACGCCATTCCGATTGGCCAGTATGGCCACTCCAATGTCGGCCGCGCCAAGAGCATTTACCGCAACGGCCTTTCGTATCGCTACGGCCGGCGCATGCAGACGATTTCGGGCATCCACTACAACTTTTCCATCCCCGTGGTCACCACCGAAGCTTATTTCGCGCTGATCCGCAATTTCCGGCGCCACTCCTGGTTGCTGATGTACCTGTTCGGCGCTTCGCCGGCGGTGTGCGCCAGCTTCGTCAAGGGCCGGCAGCACGAGTTGCAGGAATTGCGACCGGGCACGCTTTACATGCCCCACGCCACCTCGTTGCGCATGGGGCGTCTGGGCTACCAGAGCGACGCACAGGCCTCGCTTGCGGTCAGCTACAACAGCCTCGAGAGTTACGGCGCTTCGCTGCAAGATGCCATGACCCGCCCCTACCCGGCCTACGAGGCCATAGGCATAAAGGGCGAGGACGGCGAATACCGCCAGTTGGCCACCAGCCTGCTGCAAATAGAGAACGAGTTTTACGGCACCATCCGCCCCAAGCGCGTCATTCACACCGGCGAGCGCCCGCTGCGCGCATTGCGCGAACGCGGCGTCGAATATGTCGAGGTGCGACTAATGGACCTCGACCCGTTCTGTATGGTCGGCATCGAACAGGCAACCATGCGCGTGCTCGACTTGTTCCTGATGCACTGCCTGCTCTGCGACAGCCCCAAGGACACGCCGCAGGAGATCGCCGCCAATGCGCGCAACCAGTTGCGCACCGCGGTGCGCGGACGCGAACCCGGACTCACGCTCGAGCGCGGCGAGGCGCAGATGCCGCTGAACACATGGGGCGGTGAAATTCTCGCAGAATGCGAACCGCTCGCAGTGGCGCTGGATGCAGCCAATGGCGGCAACGCCTATCGCGATGCCCTCGCCGGCGCCAACACCGCACTGGCTGATGCCGGCCTGACACCCTCCGCCCGCATACTCGAGACCATGCAGCGCGAGCATGAGGGCTCGTATGTCGGTTTTATCCGGGCGCAGTCGGTCAAGCATCGCAGCGACCTGCTGGCCTTGCCGCTGGCCGCCGACGTGGCCACGCGCTTTGCGCACCTCGCCGCCGAGTCGCTCGAACAACAAAGCCGGATCGAGGCGGCCGATACGATGCCCTTCGAGGCCTTCCGGCAGCAGTATTTGTCGCCAGTGCATTTGGGGTAAGACGCGCTAGCCTGGGCTCGCGACAGCTTGGTTTATCGGTGCGCTGGCGACTTCAATCTTCTTTAGTTCTGTGGTTTCACTCCCCTGCGGGGAGCGAGTTACCTTTCTTGCTTCGCCAAGAAAGGTAACCCAAAGAAGGCGACCCGGAGGTGACGGCCCCCGGGGAGCGGCAGTGCAGTATGCAGATTGGTCACGCGGGTGCTGCCCTGCGATGCTCGCGCCCTCGGGCCGGCCCCTAAACTCGCCCCACGATAAAACTGTGGGGCTCAGACAACGGGACCGGACTTCTCCCGAGGACGCTGCGCTTCTCGGCGTCCCCTACGGGGATCAAGGTCACAAACGACATGAACGCCATGGACTGTCGTTCTAGCTTTTGCTTTTGCTTTTGATCTTGCCTTTGATCTTCGGGGCCCCTGCGGCGCCGCCGAGGTGCGCAGGGGAAGCGGGAGTTGTCCGGTCCCGTTGTCTGAGCCCCGTTAGGGGCGAGTTCAGGGACCGGCCCGCTTGCCCGAGCAGCCGAGGGCACCCCGAAGGGGCGGTGTCGGGGGTGTGCTTTCTTTGCTTACGGTCTTCGACCGAAGGAAGTCCCCGGAGGGGATGCACAAGCAAAGAAAGTAAGTCGCCCCCCCGCAAGGGGGCGAAACCGCCCAACTTAAGAATAGAAGCCACGCTCGCAAAGTGATAACCCAAGCTCATCGCTTCCCGCTCCCGCGGTAATGACAGCAGCTTGCGGGCCGGTCATCGACCGGAAACGCCCATCTGGCGCGACTTTTGGCTGCGGCCGCGCTTCGCGCTTAAGGTTCGCTTCGCTCTCGTGAGCCTACGCCGCAATAAGCCCTACGGGCGTGTTGTCAGCCTACGCCTTCAGTCATCAAACAGCGTCAAATCATACTGCCCCACCGCTTCGGCCACGCCCTGGCCGGCGGCCGCTTCGCCCGGCTTGCTCAGCGCCCCCACGCGCACACCCAGCAGCCGGATGCGCCGATCCAGCGGCACGCGCTTGAGGCACTCGCCGGCAGCGCGACGAATCAGCGCCGCATCCTGCGTCGGCAAATCGAGGGTGCGGTCGCGCGTCACCGTCTTGAAATTGTCATAGCGAATTTTCAGGCCTATGGTCTTGCCGGCGTAGCCCTTGCGCGCGAGGTCGCCGGCGACGCGCACGCACAAGTCGGTGAAGATGCGCGACCAGGCCGGCTTGTCGCGCACCGCGTGAAGGTCATTCTCGAAGGTGGTCTCGCGGCTGATCGACTTGGGCTCGCTGAAGATCACCACCGTGCGCTCGTCGCGGCCGTGCGCGGCCTCGTGTAACCAGGCGCCGTAACTGTTGCCAAAGTGGCGCAGAAGCAGTGCCGGGTCGGCGCGCGCGAGCTCGCCTATGCTGCGAATTTCCAGGTCTTCGAGCTTGGCGTTGGCCTTGGGCCCGATGCCGTTGATCTTGCGCGCCGCCAGCGGCCAAATGCGCGTGACGACATCGCCATCGGCCAGAACCGTGATGCCGGCCGGCTTGTCCAGTTCCGAGGCGATCTTGGACAAAAGCTTGTTGCGCGACACGCCAAGCGAGCAGGACAAGCCGGTGGCCTCGCGCACCGCATGCTGCAGACGCGCCGCGACCCGACGCGCGTTCGACCAGGCATCGCTACCGACTTCGGCGCTCACCAGGTCGGTCAGGTCGATATAGATCTCATCGATGCCGCGGTCCTCGACCAAGGGCGCGATCGCACGCACCGCCTCCTTGAACAGGCGCGAGTAGCGCCGGTATTCGTCAAAGTCGGCCGGCAGCAGCAACGCAGCGGGCGCAAGCGCCGCGGCTTTCATCAGGCCCATGCCCGAATGCACGCCCAGGGCACGCGCTTCGTAGGTGCAGGTGGTGATGACGCCACGGCCGGCATAATCGCGCAGGCTGGGAATGGCGGCATCGGCCGCCTGGTCGGCGAGATTGCGCCGCCGTCCGCCTATCACCACCGGCAGGCCGCGCAAATGCGGATAGCGCAGCAACTCCACCGACGCGTAAAACGCGTCCATGTCGAGGTGGGCAATGAAGCGCTCCGACATCAGAAGGCGCGCCGCCTCACCCTGGAAACAGGCTGGAAAAGCCCGACTGGCGCGGCTTTCCAGGCATTCATTTTGGAAAAATAGCGCACTGGCGTCAAAAAAACGCCAGCGTGCGCACCTCTATGCTCTGGCGAGGCGGCGCATCTGCGGGGGTGGCCGGATCGTTGAACGAGGTATGCGGCGTAAAGCGCGCGCGGCCGCTGTCCGAGTCGTAGACCTTGAACACCAGCGCCTCGTCGCGATGCATGTGCGGAAAATAAAACCAGCGGTGCGCCGAGTTATGGCGCAGGCGGTAAGTCTGGCCGATGCGGTGCGGGTAGCGCCGCTCGGAAATGACCAGGTCCTCAAACGCCACGCTGCGCGCGTCAGCCACCGCCAGCGGGTTGGCGATAATCGGCAGCTTGATGGCGCGCCAGACCTGGATAATGGCGAAGCGCCCCTGCAACAGGACATCAGCCTCATCCGGCAGCACTTCGCGCAAGCGTTGCGGACCCGACCACTCGGTGTAATCGTTGTGCGCCGCGAGTACCGGTTCGCGCAACAGCTTCGCTTCGCGCTCGGTTTCATCGCCCGAGCGCAGGGTGTGGTCG
>CAMDRY010000350.1 GCA_945906975.1 Bordetella parapertussis
AACTGTCAAAGTTCAGGTATTCGATCATGCGCGAACCCATGCCCCAAACCATTCACCTCAAGGACTACACCCCGCCCCCATTTATCATCTCGACCGTCGACCTTGATGTCGATATTCGTGATGACCACGCACTGGTCAAGGCCAAAATGGCCGTGTCACGCAATGCCGCGTCCGCAGAAAAGGGCGCGCCCTTGTCACTCAATGGTGACGAACTGGAACTCGTTTCAGTGGCGATCGACGGGCGCTTGCTCGACACAGCGGAATACACCTGTGATGCCGAACACTTGCGCATCCATAAAACGGGCAAGCATTTCACGCTGGAGACAGTGGTGCGCATCCGGCCGCAACAAAACACCAAGCTCGAGGGACTTTATGGCACCAAGAGCGGTTTTTTCACGCAGTGCGAGGCCGAGGGCTTTCGCCGCATCACCTATTTTCTCGACCGCCCCGACGTGATGGCGCGCTACACCAACACCATCCACGCCGAGCGCGACAAGTACCCGGTGCTGCTGTCGAATGGCAACCTGGTTGCCGCGGGCATTGAAGAATCCCCCTCCCAACCCTCGCCCGCTTCAGGGGAGGGAGACAAAGTACGGCACTGGGTCAAGTTCGAGGACCCCTTCCCCAAACCCTGCTACCTCTTTGCCATGGTGGCGGCGAAGCTCGAAATGCTAGAGGACTGGTTCGTCACCCGATCAGGCCGCAAGGCGCGCCTGGCCATCTACGTCGAACCGGGCAAACTCGACCAATGCGGCTTCGCCATGCAGTGCCTGAAAAGCGCGATGAAATGGGACGAAGAGGTATTCGGTCTGGAACTGGACCTTGACCAGTACATGATTGCCGCGGTGGGTGACTTCAACTCCGGCGCCATGGAGAACAAAGGCCTCAATATTTTCAACACCAAATACGTGCTGGCGCGCCCTGACACCGCCACCGACGTCGACTACCAGAACATCGACCGCGTCATCGCGCACGAATACTTCCACAACTGGACCGGCGACCGCGTCACCTGCCGCGACTGGTTCCAGCTCTCGCTCAAGGAAGGACTCACGGTGTTCCGCGACCAGGAGTACGGCGCCGACATGTACTCGCGCCCGGTACAGCGCATCCAGGAGGTGCGCAGCCTGCGCGCGATGCAATTTCCGGAGGACGCCGGCCCTATGGCCCATCCCATCCGCCCCGCCGCCTATATGGAAATTCGCAACTTCTACACCATGACGGTGTATGAAAAAGGCGCCGAGGTCGTGCGTATGCAGCACACCCTGCTTGGCGCGGAAAATTTCCGCAAGGGCATGGACTTGTATTTCGCGCGCCACGACGGCCAGGCCGTCACCACCGACGACTTCGTCCAGGCGATGCAAGACGCCTCGGGCATCGACCTCGCGCAATTTCGCCGCTGGTACGAACAGGCGGGCACGCCGGTGCTCGATGTGGGCACGACCTACGACGAAAAAGCACAAACCTATACCGTCAAGGTGAAGCAATCCTGCCCCGCCACGCCTGGACAGGACACCAAGCTGCCCTTCCACATCCCGTTTGCCATCGGCCTTGTCGACCAGCAAGGCCGCGACATTGCGCTGCAGCTGCAAGGCGAGGACAGGGCTGGCGCAGACACCCGCGTGTTGTCGATCATGCAAGCCACGGAGAACTTTGTCTTTGCCAACATCACTGCAAAACCGGTGCCATCGATTCTGCGCGGCTTTTCAGCACCGGTCATCGTCAAGTACCCCTACACCGAGACAGAACTCGCGCACCTGATGGCGCATGACTCGGACGCATTCAACCGCTGGGAAGCGGGTCAGCGCCTCGCCACCAACCTGATCCTTGGCGGCGTCGTGGCGGCACGCAAGAACAAGGTCTTTGACATACCGGCGAGCTTTTTTACCGCTTTTGGCCGCGTCCTCAATGGCGCCACGGCCGACCCGGCCTTCGCCACGGAAGCCCTTAACCTGCCATCCGAAACCACTCTGGCCGAGGAAATGGACACGGTCGACCCGGACGCACTTCACGCGGTACGCAACAGCCTGCGCCGCGCCATCGCGACCACCCTGAAAAAAGAACTGCTCGCCTGCCACAAGGCGATGGGCAATATCGGCGCCTACTCCCCCGACGCGGCATCGGCCGGCAGGCGCTCCTTACGCAACCTGTGTCTGTCGTATCTGATGGAACTGGACGACGGCGCGATTCGCGCAATGTGCTTCGCCCAATTCAAAGCCGCAGACAACATGACCGATGCGATGGCGGCGCTCACCACGCTGGCCAATACCGACTGCCCCGAGCGGCAAAAGGCGCTCGACGCCTTCTATGATAAATGGCAGGCCGAACCGCTGGTCGTGGACAAGTGGCTTTCGGTGCAGTCGACCTCCAGGCTGCCCGGGACCGTTGACAACATCCGCAAACTGCTCGCGCACGAGGCCTTCGACCTGAAAAATCCGAACAAGATATACGCGCTGATCCGCGCCTTCGGTGCCGCCAACCACGTGCGCTTTCACGCTGCAGACGGCGGCGGATACGCCTTCATCGCCGACCGCATCATCGAGATCAACGCACTCAATCCGCAGGTGGCTGCGCGCGTGGCACGCTGTTTTGACCGCTGGAAAAAATTCGACGCCGGCCGCCAGGCGCACGCCCAAGCCGCGCTGGAACGCATACGCGACGCACCAGGCCTGTCGCGCGATGTGGCGGAAATCATCACCAAGGCCCTGGCGTAAAAACACAAGAGACGGTCACCCCTTGCAGGCCGCGCCTGGACCGGCAGAGCAAAGTCGCTCGGCAGGCGCCGGGAATTCCTGGCGCCTGCCCGCGCGTTTGCCGGCGATGGCTTGCGCATAGCTTACGACTGGCGCATAAAACACCGTCATTCATGGTGACGCCGCCATGGCACCCTGCTTCAGCGCAGCAGCACCCATGCCGCTCCCGCCCAGGCGGCGGCAATGGTCAGCACCAGGCCGGGAATAATGCGCACGGCGTAATCGCGGCCAACGGTCCAGGCCACCACCGCTTTCGACACGGTGTTGGCGGTCAGCCCGGCGAGAATGGGACCCACCGCCTCGAGCGCCGGCAGCTTGCCGCCGGCTGTCAGCGAAGCAACCGACACCGCGGTCGAGTGGGTATCGGCAAATCCGGATAGCGCCGCCGCGACAATCACACCGCGGTGCCCGAACCAGGACTCCACCGCCGCCGCAACCAACAGTATCAGCGCAATGCCGCCCGCGAGCAGCAGCGCGGTGCGCACGCTGAACGCGGCGCCGCTATAGTCGGCGAATGCGGCGCGGGCGCTAAGCCCGGCCCGGGTGTAGTAAAGCCCGCAGGCAAACGCCATCGCGCCGGCCCCGGCCAGCGGCAACGCCAGTACGCGCAGCACCTCCATACTGGTGAAGGCCAGCACCACTACCAGTTGCACGATGGTCGACAGCGTCGACAGCACGGCGCCGGCGACTGCCGGGCGTAGCAGCTCGGGTGCGCGCAAGGCGCGCTCGCCCATGGCGCCGATGGTCGCGATGCTCGATACGAAGCCCGATGCAAAGCCGGCGACCGGCAGGCCAAAGCGCGGCCCAAGCAGGCGCAGCGCGATGTGGCCGGCCGCACCGATTGACATCATCAGAACGACGATGGTCCAGATGGTGCGCGGGTTGATGGCATCGAAGGGGCCGATGTAATGATCAGGAATCAGCGGCAGAACGACCAGCGCGGAGGCGGCCAGCACCAACGCATCGTTGAGTTCCTGCTCGGTCAGCAGCGTGCGCGCGAAGTGATGCAACCAGGCGCGCGCAAACAACAGCACCGCCAGCAGCACGCCCAGCCCCGCGGCGAGTGCGGGAATGACCATGGCGAGGCCGCCCAGCAAGAGCGTGAGAAGCAGCGCAACTTCAGTGGTGAGGCCGGGGTCCTCATCGTGCCGCCGCCAGTACGCAATGGCCGTGAGCAGTGCCGTGCCCAGCGCCGCGGCCGCAAGCAGCACGGTGCCGCCCAGCATCTGGCTGACGGCGCCCAACAGCGACGCGACGGCGAAGGTGCGGATGCCCGCGGCGCGACGCAAGGGCCCCTCGCCCTTGCGCCGCTCGCGCTCGATGCCGATCAGCAGCCCGATGCCAAGCGCCGCGGCGAGATTGAGCCAGTCGATATCCACCGTTGCAGCTTAC
>CAMDRY010000351.1 GCA_945906975.1 Bordetella parapertussis
TGACATCGAAGCCCTGCTTGGTGAGGGCCTCACGCACGGCCGGCAGCGCCAGCGCTTTTTGCGCCTCGGCGTTAAGTCTGGCGATGATGTCGGCAGGCACGCCGGCGGGGGCGACAAAGCCGAACCAGGCGACAACGTCGAATCCGGGCCGGCCGGCCTCGGCCACCGTCGGCACATCGGGCAGCCAGGACAGGCGCTTGGGCGAGGTTACTGCGAGCAGCTTGAGCTTGCCGCTCTTGGCCAGTGGTACGGCGTTGGGCGCGTTGGGGAACATCATCGCCACTTCATTTTTCATCACCGCCGACACCGCCTCGGGTGAACCCTTGTATGGAATGTGCGTGGTTTTCACGCCGACCAGCGAGTTGAACAGTTCGCCCGCGAGGTGCATCGACGTGCCGGCGCCGGCCGAGGCGAAGTTGATCTGTCCCGCCGGCTGGCTCTTCAGCCAGGTGATGAGCTCTTTCACCGATGCTGCCGGCGTCTCGTTGGAGGCGATCAGCACGTTGGGGCTGGAGGCGAGGGCGATGACCGGCGTGAAATCGCGCAGCGCGTCGTAGGGCATTTTTGCGTACAGCGCGGGGTTGATGCCGTGCGAGCTGATCGAGGCGAGCATGATGGTGTAGCCGTCGGCCGGCTGGTGGGCGACATAATCGCCGGCAATGTTGCCGCCCGCGCCCGGCCGGTTTTCAATGACAAAGGCCTGCCCCAGGCTTTTGCTCATTTGTTCGCTGACGACGCGGGCGAGGATGTCTGAGCTTGAGCCCGGCGACAGCGTGACGACCACGCGCACCGGCTTGGACGGCCAGACGGGGGCCTGCGCAAACGCGGGCAGGCCGGCGAGCAGGGCGATCGCGGTCAGCGTGAAGGCGGCGATGCGGGGGAAAAGCGGTTGGCCGATCATGGAACTCTCCGGTGATGGATGGCGTGGCGGTTGATGGCGGGCAATGTGGCAGTGTTGGCAAGGTGGCAAGGGTAGCAATGGCGTGTGCCTGGCCTGTCGCGAATCCGAACCAGCAGCTTGGGCAAACCGATTCGCGTTTGTTCGCCGGCGATTTTGACCAGACGGTCAATGCCTGTCAAGCGGCGGTGCGCCACCGTGCGCCACCGTGCACCAAGAGGTGAAACAACGTCAAGTACCCGCGTGCGCCGGCTAAAGCGCGGCTAAAGTTTGACTGAACGGTCAATAAACGGTAAGGTTTCCCCACACCATTATTTTGCGCAAGCACGAGGAGCCACCCATGTCACCAGCCCGCCATCCCCTTCCCCCTGAACTCGTCGGCGTTCCCGTGGACGCGGTCCTGGAGCGCTTCACCGGCCGTTTCAAGGACAAAAAATCCGACTGGTACGCGTTCGAGGATGCCAAGCACGAGGGCTTCAAGCGCGCGCAGCACCGCTTTATCGGCGCCGGCGGATCGGGCAAACATAACGACCCGTCGGTGATCCCGGCGCGTGGCTTCACGCTGTCCATCATGTATGTCGAGCCCGGCCAGGGCAACGCCGCCCATACGCACGAGGTCGAGGAAGTGTTCTTTGTCCTCGACGGCATGCTCACCGTGTTTATCGAGGACGAGCAGGGCAACCGGCGCGAGACGCGCCTGTCCAAATGGGAGTGCGTCGCCTGCCCGCCCGGTGTCATCCACGGCTATGTCAACGACAGCCTCGCCCCGGTCTACTTCCAGGTCATGCTCGGGCGCGCCAAGCCCGATACCATGGGTTATGCCGATGCGTCGCTGTACGCCCAGCGCGACGCGCATCTTGGCAGCGATGGCGCAGCCCCCAAAAAAGGCGCCTGACAGGGTAAGCTTGCGGGCTTATGCCCCGCCCGCCCGCCTCCCCGATTAAACCGGCCAAACCGAACAAGCGCCAGCCACGCGCTGCGCGTGCGGCAGTCCGTACCGCTCCTTTGAAAAAAGGCGCGGTACGCGCCGAGCACCGCGAGTTCAGCCTGGCCACCGCCGGCGGCGCCACGCCGCGCATGCGCGAGAGTTCGCTGCGTACGCGCGAGACCATTCTTACCGCCGCCACCACCGAGTTCGCCGAGAGCGGCTTTGACGCCGCGCACATGGACGAGATCGCGGTGCGCGCGGGCATCCAGAAAAACGTCCTCTACTACTACTTTGGCAGCAAGGAAGGCCTGTTCACCGCGGTGCTCGAGCGCACCTACGAGTTGATCCGCTCGCGCCAGGAGGAGGCCGGCATACGCGATCTCGACCCGGTCGAGGCGATGCGCAAGCTGGTGTTCTTCACCGGGCAGAACTGGGGCCGCCATCCGGAGTTTCTGCGCCTGTTGCAAAGCGAAAACCTCAACAAGGGCCGGCACATTCGCGCCTCCAAAAGCATTCCGCGCATGTACAACCCGCTGCTTGATGCGATACGCGCGCTGCTCGAGCGCGGTGTCGCCTCGGGTGTGTTCCGCAAGGGCATAGACCCTGTCGACCTGTACATCTCCATCACTTCGCTGTCGGCGCACTATGTCAGCCACCAGCACACTTTTGAGGCGATTTTCCAGCGCCGGTTGATGACGCCGCCGCGCATGCGCCAGCGCCTCGAGCACGCGGCCGACATGGTGATTCGTTACCTGCTCACCGATCCCGCGCCGCCGGCGGCGGAAAAACGCGGCGTCGCGCGGGCCAAGACCAGGGCCTAGGGGTGTGGTGCCGGGGGTGTGGTGCCGGGGTTGCGCACCCGGCCTCGCCGCGGCAAATTTGACGCGCACCGGCGCAGGGCGGCGCTTGACTTTTCTTGACCGCTAGGTCAATCTCGATCCTCCGTATTTGCGGTGTTTGTCGGCGGTTGACAGCACTGTAATGCGGTATTGCCGCGTGGCTTTGCAACGCGTGTTTGGCTGCGCGTGGGCACGTTTGCGTGTTTGGGCGCTGGTCTGCGCCCGACAAAACCCCATGTTGAGAGTATCCGAGGACGCCACATGACCATTACCCCCATTCTTCGCCTGATTGCGTTCGTTTTGTGCGGTATTGCCGCCTTCGCCGCCGTCGCAACGACGGCGCAGGCCCAGACCGCCAGGACCGGCGCCTATCCGACCAAAGCGGTGCGCTGGATCATCCCCTTCCCGCCCGGCGGCGCCACCGACCTGCTTGGCCGCTTCCTCGGGCAACGCCTGTCGGAAATCTGGGGCCAGCCGGTGGTGGTCGAGAATCGCGCCGGCGCCAGTGGCACCATCGGCTCGGATGTGGTGGCCAAGGCCGCGCCTGACGGCGGCACTTTCGTCGTCGGCACCACCTCCAGCCACGCCGTTTCGCCCGCGCTCAACCCGAACATCCCCTACGACAACCTGCGCGACTTCACGCCGGTGGCCTTGATCGCCACTTTTCCCAATGTGCTGGTGGTGAACGCCTCGGGGCCGAAGACGCTGCAGGAACTGATCACGCAATTGAAGGCCAATCCGGGCCGCCTGAGTTTCGGCAGCTCCGGCAACGGCAGTTCGACCCACCTGACCGGCGAACTTTTCCAGCAGGCCACCGGCACGAAAATGGTTCACGTTCCCTATAAGGGCACCGGGCCGCTGCTCAACGATGTCATGGCGGGGCATGTCCCGCTCGGATTTGACCAGATCACCGCGATATTGCCCTTCACCCAGTCGGGTCGCCTGCGCGCATTGGGCGTGGCCAGCCTGGAGCGCAGTGCCGCGGCGCCCGATGTTCCGACCATCGCCGAGGTGGTGCCGGGGTTTGAGGCGATCGCCTGGATGGGCCTGCTCGGCCCGGCCGGCCTGCCGCCGGACATTGTCAGCAAGGTCAATGCCGACATCCGTCGCGTGCTCCAGTCGCCCGAGGGCGCGCAGAAGTTGCGCGAGCTTGGGGCGACGCCGGGCGCGCTGACACCGCAGGCCTTCGGCGACTTCGTGCGCAGAGACACCGAAAAGTGGCGCGCGCTGGTAAAGAGCGCCAACATCAAGGCCGATTAACGCGATTAACGCGATTAAAGCGATTGCATCGATTGACCAGGCGCCCGCGCCCAAGTCTGGCGCGGAGTACGCTATTTTCCTGAAAGGAATACACCGATGGCCGTAACACTGACACTGCCCCGACGCCGGGCGCTTACTGCGCTGGCCAGGCTGGCCAGGCTGGTCGCGCTGGTCGCCGTTGCCAGCGGCACCA
>CAMDRY010000352.1 GCA_945906975.1 Bordetella parapertussis
CCACCATTGCCGAGGCGAGCGGCTTGTCGAACTATGAGTTCAGCGAATGGACCAGTTTGCTTACCACCGCGGGCACGCCGCGCGAGGTGCCGCATTCCGCGCAGAGCGGCTACGCGGTGTACATGACCGATGGTTACCTCGAAATGGCGCTGATCGAGGCGGTCAATCCTGCCTCGCCCAAGGGCATCAATCATTTTGGCTTTACCTATGATGCCGCCGATCGGGACGCGACCATGGAGGTGCTCAAAGCCTATGGCATCACACCGATCACGCCCCCGGCTGGCCGGCCCTATATCGAGGACGCGGTGCGCGACCCCGATGGAAACAAGTTCGACATGTCGACGACGGGGCTGCGCTAAGGTCTTCGGTCAGGGCGCCGATCAACACGGCAAATACCACGGGCGTTCCTTGCAATGCGATCACGCCTTCGAAATTCAAGCGTTCACGGATATCGTCTTCGTGCTCAATGCGTACCATTAATTATCGGGCGACGATCCTCTTCTCATACACAGTGGTAATTGTTTCGCCGTCCCACACGAAGCAATAGTGCATTCCTTCAATACAATTTTTCAGCACAGGCGGACGGAAGATACCGATGCATTCGCCACCGTTGCGTCGAACACTGTCATAGACGATACCGTAAGAGTTCGTAGCCCTGATCCTGCGTCCCAGGGCCTGGCCGGCCGCGTAACTGCCTGGGTCGTAAATACCTTTCAGGCCGGTGCGACCGCGGATGTCGTGGAATCTGCCGGCGATATTTGCGAGAATGGCGCGCATGTCTACTTCGATCGGCGCTTCCCTGGTTCGCCCCAGAAATCGCTCGCGCTGATGGCGAGTCTCCGCGATCGCGGTGTTCAGCGTTCGCGAAGCGTAATACACGCCGTAACTGCCGTCGCTGAAGCGGCTGCCCTCGGGATTCAAATGCGTGAACCCCGACATGATGGGTGTTGTCCCCGGCCCGGAGATGCGGTCCTGCGGTGGAACAAGCGAGATGTCGCCCGCTTCCTGCCGTATTCCCGGATTGGTCATGTTCTCAACCGCGAAAATCGCTTCAAGATCGGCGGGATCGGCCACCCGATCATAGATGCCGATTGGCGGAAAGCGATTGGGGATCAGACGGTAGCTCGGTCGCCATCGGACCCTGGATACCGCCGGAATCGCGCTCATCCGCCGCGTTGCGCGTCCAGGTACTGGCGAACGAGGTAGAGGTCGGCTATCTGCCCGCCAAGCATGCGCGCGAGGGCGCTCGACCCGCCAAAGATGGGCGCGGTGTTCGGCTTCTTGAGCCAGGCGTCGGCGGCCTCCGGCTTAGGCAACAACACTTGAAGCGCCGAATAAATTCCGAACACGTAGGAGAGTCGTTCCAGCGTGTCTTGAGACAGCACCACCTTCTCAATTTTCTTCCAGCGGAAAAAAGTCGACCTTGGCGGATTGCCAAGAAGTTTCATTTGCTCCTGGTTGCTCAGGCCCCATGCTTCGAAAATACGAAATGCCGTGCGCAAGGCCGGCCCGGAAACGTTTTTCTTGACGAGGTACTTGGCGGGCGGTTCGGCGGCGGCGACCATGCAAAGTCCAAAACAGGATAGATTATTAACATTACTCCCAATTGGGACAATATGGCCGTCGTAGTTGTATGCTTTTCACGACGTTGATTGTTGCCATCAGTCCGGTATTTTCCGCATTAACTCCGCAATTAACCAAGTTTGCCGGAGAACACAGATCGCAGAATGGGTGCGTTCCCCGGTCTGAAACCATAAAGACCGCTTGAATCAATTGTCCGGCTTGCTTGTAGCACATCCGTCCTTGACGTATGATGCGGTATGTTCACCATCGTTGAGACTCCTGCCTTCAGTAAGCTGTGCGTTGACTATTGGACCGAGGATGAGCGTGGGGCATTCGCTGCGTGGATCGCGGCCAATCCGGAGGCCGGTGATGTCATTCCCGGGTCGGGTGGCTGCCGCAAAATCCGGTGGTCTCGTGCAGGGTCAGGTAAACGCGGTGGAGTGAGAGTCATCCATTACAACCAGCTCGCGGATGGACGTATCTATTTATTGCTCGTTTATGCCAAGAGTGCTCAAGACAATATCTCTGCAAATGTTCTATTGAAGATTAAGGAGGCGCTCCGTGCCCATGACTGAAAAAAAATTGCTGGTCCGAGATGCAAAGCGCGATATCGGCGCAGAGTTGCTGGCATCGGTGCTTGAAATGAAGGCTGGAAAAACAGGCCGAATTCATCGCATTCCCCTGTCTGAGGTAACGCAGGCGAGGGCGAAGTCTGGTCTGTCACAATCTCAGTTTGCACAAGTCCTGGGAGTGTCAATGAGGACGCTGCAGGAGTGGGAGCAAGGGCGGCGTAAGCCATCCGGAGCAGCACGGGCGTTGCTCAGCATTGCGGCCAGGCGCCCAGACGTCATTCGAGAAGTCTTCGCACTTTAGCGCAGCGCATGCAGAACCTGGCAGCGCAGCCTCGATCAGGCGGCCAGTCTAGCATCCGTGAATGCGCTGTTTGCCCACCTCGCCTTGGCGATAACCAGCGCGCCATTGGTTATTGAGAGACTTTCCTCTTCTCATAGACGGTGGTAATTTTTACACCGTCCCAGAAGTCGCAATAGTTCGCTCCTTCGGCTTCGGGAGCCAGGCGTCGGCAGCCTCGGATTTCGGCAATAACAGAAATGTGGTGCGCAGGATCCCTTTTCGCCACCATCGCCTCAACTTATCGCATTACCATGACGCCAGTGAGCCGGGCCAGCTTCTTGTCGAAAGTCAGGATTTTTGGATCATGCTTCGCGGCAAGCGTGGCGATCATGCAGTCGGCGAAACCCCAGGCTGCGTCGCCGGCGAACCGCTCGATCGCCGCCTCGAAGGCTTCCCGGTGCTCAAGTCCGATGCGTGGATTGTTTTGCAACACTCGCAGCACGTTTGCGATATCGGCGTGGCGCAGGCCAAATGCCGATCGACGGCAGCTTATTAGGTTGCTTATGCGCTTATTAGCGAAGATCCGCCGCTTTTCCGATTGCCACCGCGTTTTCCGCCAGCATCGCCTCGATTTCTTGCTCTGAAAATCCGGCCTCAACCAACACCTCGCGCGTGTGCTCGCCCAGTCCCGGTGCGACGCGGCGCAGTGTCATATCGTAGAGATTGCTCTTGAAGGGCAGCTTCGGCACGCCTGCGGTGCGCCCGCCGGGGAAGGTGGTGGGAATCAACTGGCCGGTGGCGAGCAGATGCGGATCGTCGTACAGCTGGTCGGGGCGGTTCACCGGAGAGTAGGGGATGTTGGCGCCTTCCAGCTTGGCCATCAGATCGTCCGCGGTGTATTTGATGGTCTCGGCGTTGACGCGCGGCAGCAGGTAATCGCGCTCCCTGGCTCGCTTGGGATTGGTATCGAGGCGCGGGTCGGCGTGGAGATCGGGCAGGTTGAATTCCTTGCAGAAGCGGTCCCAATGCGCATTCGAGGTGACGGCGATGAAGACCTGCTGGCTGTCGCTCGAGGGAAAGAGGTGGAAGATGCCCCAGCCCATGCGCACGCCCTGCCCCTCGGTGGCCATGGGCTTGCAGGGTTCGCCGCTCTGTCCCGAGCGCGCCAGATGTTGACCCACGAGGAACACGGTGGTCTCGAAGAGGCCCGAAGTGATTTTCTGCCCGACACCCGTCATTTCGCGCATGTAGAGCGCCGCAAGGATGCCGATGATGCCGTAGGTGGCCGCGCCGATATCGATGATCGAAGCGCCCGCGCGTAAAGGCTTGCCGGGTGGACCGGTCATGAAGGCAAGCCCCCCCATCATCTGCACCACTTCATCCAGGGCAAGGCGGTTCTCATAGGGGCCCGGTAGAAAACCTTTGACCGACAGATAGAGAAGGCGCGGGTTGACCTTGGCGAGTTCCTCGTAACCCAGACCCAGGCGCTCCAGGGCCCCGGGGGCGTAGTTGTCGAGGCAGATGTCGGCGCTCTTCACAAGGTGTAACAGCACTTCCTTGCCCTTCGCCGATTTCAGATCGATGGCGAGGCTGCGCTTGTTTCGGTTGTAGTGAAAAAAACCCGAGCTGCCGGCACCGGGCATGGAGCGAGCTTGGTCGCCGCCGTCGATGCGTTCGACTTTGATGACATTGGCGCCCAA